>NZ_JAUBUG010000076.1:0-33970 GCF_036705345.1 Microcoleus sp. B3-D2 | reverse complement strand
CAAACAGCGCATAGTGCAGAAATTTCCCCATTAAGTCTTTCTTTCACGGGTGCATTACGAGTTATTCGTCGTGCTGTGCCCAAATTTCAGCGATTAGAACCAGAAGAAATCCCCTTTTTTTTATTTGGTTGAATTGGGAGATACTTGATACAAGTTTATCGCAAAGAGTTCAAAGAAACAACCCAAGAGTTGTCAAAAAACCTGTTTCAAAATTTAAATCCAAACAAGTTAAACACAGAGGTACTGGAATAAAAATGAATCCTCCTGTTTTTAAAATCTTAAAGCCTCCCAAGCCTTAAGTAAACCGTATTGCAATATAGGCGTTACTGCCAGTTCTCGGATTTGCTGATTTTTTTGCAGTTTAAGCTTCTCTACAAATTGAGAAGCTAAAGCTTTCCCTGCCTCCAGATTATGGGAAAATGCCACAAACCAATTGATCGCAAAGGCAGCGATTTGCTCGCAATTAAAGTCGGCTACCTCAACACAGGTAAAGGCTTCGTCGTGAAATCTGTACTTAGAAGCGGCAATTCGACAGGTAATAATAAACAGATTGTTGTAATACTTTTGGACAAACTGACGAATCTGTCTGACGACTGCATCGCTATCTGATTCTGGCACTTCATCTAAGCCGTCCAGCAAAATCAGCCCTCTGCCTTGACTGAGTGCGAATTCAGTTTGCGATCGCGCCTCAACTCCGCAACTGGCAAATTCGTCGCTGATACAGCACTTCCGGATGTTATGAGGTACAGTAGCAGCAATTAGTAAACCAGTTTTTGAGATGTTTCGGATTAATTAAGTCAAGAGCCACAGCAATTATCCTGTCAACCATTTTAGTGCTGGTTGGTGAAAACTGGATCAATAAAGATTTGAGTTGCGACCACCATAATTCAATTGGATTAAAATCAGGAGAGTATGGGGACAAACATAAGATAGAAGCACCCACCGCTTCAATCTACGGGCTTAATTGAATCTACTTTATGCGCTGGTAAGTTATCCATCACTACTACTGCTCCCGACCACAATTGTGGCACTAAGCATTTCTCGATAAATACCTCAAATGCTTGGCTATCCATCGAGTTGTCCAGGGTCATTAATGCCACTACTCGGTTGAAACTAATTGCACCAATTACTGTGACTTTTTGGCCTCGATAAAAAGGTTTGACCGCATAGGCTCTAGTCCCTAGTTGGGAACGTGCATGAGTTCGGCTTAAACCTAGCAACACTCCAGTCTCATCTAAAAATACTAAATTTTTTGGCTCGATATCCTTGACTTTTTCCCAATACTCTAACCTTAACTTCATGACTCTTTCTGTTCCTGCTTGGCTACTCCTGACAGTTTTTTTTTTCGATTTAATCCTAACTTCTGTAAGGCACTACACATTGCTGTTCTGCCTACCCAATTTCCGGTCTTTTGGGCGAATAACTCACACAATTCTACCAAGGTTGCATCGGGATGTGCTGCCACTATTTCTCTTACCTCTGTTGAGCCGTTATTTAAATGACTGAATCTGGGTTTACCCCGGGGTTTAGGCTGTAAGTTTCCCTCGATTTTTTGTTGCTTGACAAGTTTTTGAACTAAGCTTTTACTGCAGGCAAATATTTCTGCTGTTTTTCTGATCGACAGCTTCTGTTCTAAATAGGCTGCTACTATTTTGGATCGCAAATCTACTGAGTATGCTTTCATTGGTATATTATTTTTAGTCGATTCTATTGTACCTCATAACATCCGGAAGTGCTGTATATTCTAATAAGTCAACATTAGCGATTTCAGCAAAGGTTTTGAGAGAGATAAAAATCGGTATTTTGTTGGCTTCAAATTTGGCGCGATCGCACTGAATGGCGATGTGTTTCAAAAAAGTAGTTTTACCGGAACCCGGTTTGCCGAGTACCATTAGTTTAGAGTGAGATTTCACCGCATCCAATCCTGATACTCGTTTCTGGCGTACTTTACCTAAACCTAAGCGGTTAAAGTTATCTGCATCTGGGTTGAAGTCTCTCAGTAAATCGCGAATTTCTCCCGGCTGCCAACTGGTAATTTCCTCCAAAATGTTGACTTCAACGTAGAGGTTGCTGACATCAACGGGCTGTGCAATATCCAAGAGTTGCATTTTGCTGTAAAGCTGTTGGATTTTGCTGTGGCATTTTTGCCGGATCTCTTGCACTACCCAATCAATAGGCTGTTGGCAAAAATCTCTAACCCCCCCAACCTCCCCTTGGTAAGGGGAGGCTAAAGGAGGACGATCGACAATTTCTTCCCAATTCAACTGCAAAACCGTGCAGAAGGCCTTGAAAGCATTGGCTTTTATGGGTTCTCTTCCTGCTAAAAAGCGCCTCCAAGTGGGCAGCGAAAGGCCATCGGCATAGGGTCCGGCTTCTGTCCAAGTTCGATCTGGATCTAATGCTTTACTAGCTTTTACTAACCATCTGGGGTCTTCTATCGTCCATCCCCTTTCTCTTCTAGCTTGCCTAATTTTTACTAATCCCTCCTCAGAGGCTTTGAGGGTGGTCATTATATAATTTACTTATCTCATTGTCAATGTCAGTTTTCGCTCAGTTTAGCGATCGCAAACTGAGTTTGTCAAGACCCGAGCAAAAAAGAGAAAATGATCTGGACAACAACTGCACGGCATACGGGAAAAGTCAGGCATAAATCATGCAAACTTAATCGTTGAGAATGCCACTCTCTTTTTTCGGTAAAAAAGTACACATTAAATGATGACAAAGGATAGCACCATGAGAGATAACATAGATGAAATTCCGTCAGGTGGAATAGGTATAAAAATTATTGGCAAAATTGCCGATGAGCTAAGTTATACCCGCACTTCTGACAGTCGAAACTGTCTGTTCATTGTAAAATATTATCACCCTGGTCTAGTACCATCCCAACACAGCAGTCAAGATGGTTTTTTTAAGCGCGCGATCGATGTTTTAAACAGCTTTAATTTCAGGTTTCAAAAGCAACTAAATCGCCAACCAGAGCCAAGTTATAACCAGCTAGTTCAAAAATTGATCCTTCAAGTAAATACTGATATCAAGGCTGTTGCTCAAGTTTTATCGTGGGTTGAACAGTTAGATCCTCTACCAATTCCCCTAGCCGTTTTGCATCAGTGTAAACTTGCTGTGATTGAAGGGTTTACGAATGCTGTTCGCCACGCTCACAAAAATATGCCATTAGAAACTCCGATAGAGCTTGAAATAATGGTATTTAACGAACACCTAGAAGTAAAAATTTGGGATTGGGGAGAGCCTTTTGACATTCAAGCGAAGTTGAAAGAAGAATTGCACCAAAAAAATCTGTATTAGTTGGAACTAGGTGGGATTGACGCTTCACTAAAGCTGTTCTGTAATTGCCAGCTTTAAATTGACAATAAAAAGAAACTTTTTTGTGATGACTACTGATACTACTCCCCAGATTCTCGTTGTGGATGATGACGCAGCCATCCGCAATCTAGTTCATCGCTTTTTAAATCAGAAATATCAAGTAGATTCGGCAGCAGATGGCGAGACGGCTTTAGAATTGTTTGAAAAATTCAAGCCACTGCTAGTAATTCTTGATTGGAATTTGCCGGATACTACAGGCTATCACCTCTGCCAGGAAATGCAGCGCCGTACTAATGTTTTTGTGGTAATGCTAAGCAGCCGTACAGACGAAGCGGATAAAATTAAAGTCCTGTCCGCCGGTGCTGATGATTATATCTGCAAACCCTTTGGTTTTGCCGAGTTGGCAATTCGTATAGAAGTTGTGTTGAGACGCATGAGGCCTGTGAATCCATCACGTATTGTATTCGATGGATTCGCGATCGATTCAGCGCGCCGGGAAGCAACACTCAACGATGGCATTATCAAGTTAACAGCCTTGGAATTTAATATCTTGTATTTTTTGGCTAGTCATTCCAATCAATCTTGGAGTCGCCAACAGCTAATTGAAAAAATTTGGGGGTGGAACTGCAACGACACAGGAGAAGAGAAAGTTGTTAGCGTACATATCGCTCAGATTCGCAAGAAAATGATTCAAGTTGATGCTAGTGGATGGCAGTTTATTAAAACTATTCGGGGTTACGGTTACAGGTTTGAGCCACCTTCGCCCACTGCAATGGCTATTTACTAAGCTCATCGGCATTAACCACCTTATTTGGTGAAAAACCTATTTTCCCACCTGCCGTCGGGCAGCCAGATGCCTCCTAGGGAACGAACGCGATCGGGTAACATGAAGTAAGCCCAAGCCGTGCCTAAAGGTTTGAGGTGTGGATCGAAGATTTCGATTTCCTGTCGCTGATATTCATTTTGTGTCGGTTCCCGCAGCGGATGATAGTCTTCCAATCGGTCTAAATCGTCCAAAATAGCCGAGTTTGCGAAACAGAGGAGAAAACCGCAGACTGTGCCATCTCCGGCCATCATCGCAGGATAGCCGATCGGCAGCGCAAAAAGTTGACCCCGGGCGATCGCGGGGCAAGCATCCACAACTTTTCCTTCGCAGTAGCGGAGGTAGTTGGACTCGCCCGGTTTGAGTGTGCCGTATACAAAGACTTTCATCGGGTAGGGCTTAACCGCTAGTTTTTGCTAACATAGATGGCTAAGCTAATAGTTTAAGTCTCGCGGGCGATCGCGACTGCAATCTTGATAAATTTCGTTGTTTACCCTTTCTTATAATTCATGACTCTAGCAGTTAGTTTTATTGCTTTTGGACTTCGGCCTTTGTACTTGAGCTCTTTTTTGCCGTCCCTGCCCCTAGACAGCTTGTTTTCGACTCAAGGGATTATGGTAATGCTGCTGGCCGCCTATGCGGGGGCGATGTGGATGTTTCTCACCAGTGCTCCGAAGGTACACACGGTGATGGTATCGGATCTCGGGCAAGCGAGGGAATTCTATGAAGGTATGCTAAACCTGCCCGTAGCAGAAGTGCCGCTGCACTACTACTACAATTACGAGCAAACTTTGGGGACAACTGGTATCGATCCGCTGTATTTGTCGCCGAATGTCGGGAGGGCAACGAGCTCTCAAACGATGGGGAGTCCGGATGGTTTGTGGTATCAGTTGATGAAAAATACCCAACTGCACATTATTAGCGGCGCCGGTGTAGGGGAAAAAAATCGCCCGCGTCACGTTTGTTTCGATCGCGAATGTTTGGATCAGCTATTGATGAGGGTACAAACTCGCGGCATTAGTTATAAAATTCGCCGGGAAAAGCCGCTGAATTTTTTGGTCAAGGATTACGATGGCCGCGTCATTGAAATGGCTGAGGTTAGTAATTAAGTAGGTCGTTCTAATTAAAAGTAAAACGATCTCGCGCGCTACCCCCGGCTTCTTTTGTTGGGTAATATCATTCCGGCGGTGCCGGAATGATATTAGTCGCGAAAAAGGCTCATCTCCAGAGAGATAATCGCTCAATCAAAAAATGATAAGAATAGTTGAGATTTTTGAAATATCACTATATTTTGGTTAAACTAGCTTGATTGGTTTCGGAAGATATTTTTATATCCCCAGAATAATCAGTAACTCTATTGTTAACTAAAGCCTGGAGATAAGTAGAAATGACAGAAGTTGAAGCCATTGTGGCAAGTTTGTGGGAGCTGGATGATGATGTATTGGAAGCTCAGCTAGGCTCTCGCGTACAAGCCATAGGGGATGATGTTGCTGGACGTGGAGCAACAGGGGTAGACCCAGCTTCCTTGGAATCTATTGATGTCAACGTTGCGGCTAGAGCAGCGATCGATCCAAGATTGCTAGATGCTGGTCGCCAGCTTTTCGATCGCGTCAACCCCTTAACTTACGAGCTGATGTGCAAACCCCTCGGAGGAGACGATGCAGAGACTCGGAAGATTTTAGATGAAACAATAAATCAGAACTATACCAAAGCGGCTGGGATGTTGGCTCCTGTTTTAGTCAGTGGAGTTGGGTTGGCTCCTGCGGTTGCTACTCTGCTGGCAACTCTAATTATCAAAAAAGTTGCCAAATACGTGGCTACTGGAATTTGTGAGACTTGGGAGAAAAGTTTAGTAAAACCTGCAAGCTGAGCTTTATACAAAGATTAGTAATAAAAACTTTGTGAGGAGGCGATTGCCTGGTTAGAAATTTCAGTGCTGTTAATTTAGATGTTCTGGTGGACTATCCTTGATGTTTTGCTAGTTATATATTTTTCTTCTTCAGTACGGGCGTTAGAGACTCGGGAATCCCTTCCAAATCAATAGCAATACAGCCAAGCTTAAACGCATCATCAATCGATCGCCCAGCACCTAAAGCGTCGTAAAAGCCAACGGCAAACTCAAGGGAGGCTCGATTGCCAATGCAATCAGGGTTTACTAGAGTTGAGCGATCGCTCCTCGTAGTGCTGCCGCAATAGATCCCTCGGGAATGGTTGCCAAAATCTGTTGTCCTTGCTGCCGCAAAAATTGCTTAAAGATTGGATCTTTCTCTGCCTCCGCTAGCATTACCTGTTGGATCAGGTCTACCTGAGTTTCAGCCGTGGCAGCTACCTTTTGTCCAGATAGTTGCGTGAGAAAGCTTTGAGCGGTGGTGACAATTTCTCCTAGATTGGAGCTGGCGACAATACTCCGTACTTGACCTGCTGCTTCGCGATATTCGATCGCCTCACCTGCCAAGTTAGTGATGGTACTGCCTGAGATAAAGAAATTTTGACCAAAGGGTTTTTGACTGTAGTTTTTGAGAGCAGCAGATTGATCGGAAACAATTCCCAATAGCTGATTGATTTGTTGCTCTTTGGTTACTAGGAGTGCTTGCATTTCTTCATGTCTGGCATACAAATTGCGCTCAACCTCAGCACTAAGAAGATTGTCATTGTGAGCGACTTTCACAATCCATAGGTCGCCACGCTTTTCAATCCCGCGTAATTCCAAGCCCATTCCTTCATCTTCTAACTGGAGTTTTTGTAAGGTAAAAGCAAATGCTCGCCAGTTTAATCCCTCCTTGAATACCAATTCCACAATGTTGCCAACTTCCTGATAGAGGGATTCAAACTCTCTAGGGTTAAAATTGCCCTCTCTGGGATGGCGATCTGTCGGTTTTCCTCTACTATCTAGGTTGCGGAAAATATAGTCACATTTAACGTTCGTAAAGCAAGTATGACTGTTGATATTCCAGTTTTCAATACAGATTCCGGTCAGAGTAGCTTCTGTAAAATCTACCCCAGTTACATCAGCTTGCACAAAAATACTATCACTTAAATCAGCTCCACTCAAATCAGCTCCACTTAAGTTAGCATTTGTAAAATCATACTCACGCATGGTAGCGTCTTGTAGATATGCCCCTTGCAAATTGATGCCCCTAAAATCCTTTTCTTTACAAACTCCATGAGTGAGGAGCATTTGAACTTTTGGCTCATCTAAGTCAAGATAACGATTATCGACTCTTGCTCGTTCCAAACCTTCTACATTGTTGAACCGTGTTCGGTAAAGTTTCCTTGCTCTTAAATCAGTATTGGCAAGCTTAGCACCTGTAAAATCAATATCGCTGAGATCCAAGTCATAAAAAGAGGTACTTCTTAAGGTACTGAAGGCGATCGCCCAATTCCTTAAAAATTCAAAATTTTTCTTAGGTTTATTAATATCACTAACGTAAAAACTTAGTTGGACAGTCAAGGCTCCGAACGCAAAACCGGCTAACAGCTTGATTTCTGCAAAATATTGAGATGCAATTGCAGAATGGACAGGAGGCTTGCTACCAACCACATAGGAAATAAGCGTTGAGCAAACAATTATTAAGATTTTGTGTAAAGTCTTGACATTCTTGTGGAAGCTGTGCTTTAGTAAAACCAGGAAAAGCCACAGGGAAAAACTACTTGCTATAAAAACTAAGCAATAGCATCCGAGAAAAGCTGATGTAGCTAAAAGAGTCACCCAAAAAGAATCAGGGTTTTGCAGTATTACCATTGCTGCAATAGAGGTGACAACTACTGTTAAACCAGCTTTCCACAAACCGCTAGCTATGCTAGATTGCTTTGTCTCGATCGAGAATACGCAAATAACCAAGACAACACTCGCTGTCAGCCAAGCTCCTTCTACCGGCTCAGATGAGTAGAACAGTATCTTGCTGAGATAACCGCCCAGTAGTCCGGCAAAGCTACCAGCAAAAAGGGCAAGACTAAAGGTGCAGAGCAATGTGAGCAATCTGAAAAAACGAGGCTGTCCACCAGTAACTTCTAGCAAATCACAATTTTTTAGTGATTCTTGCGAGAATTTTAGACCATAAACTTGTCGGTTACATTTATTCATGAGATTAAACATCGAATTCTTAACTAGATATTATAGGAGATTGTGAAAATGAGTCTCTATAGTTTACAAACATCGCTAACAGATAGCAAGGGTGCCAGAGAACTTGCATGTAAGGTTTTTGGTGAAAATGGTATTTGTAGATTGGTAACTGATAATATTCCTGATGCGACTGAGGTAAGAGACTTTTTAGAACAAAGCCCAACTGATTTTGTTGATATTATTAACGCACGTCTAAACAGATTAGATAAAGCTCGAGCGTCTAATTCTATATTTTTTAACGAACCCGATTATCTATCATCGGCTTTTTTAGAACGTGGCTTAAGATGCAGTGCCGCTGTATGTTTACTTGAACGAGGTTTTTGGATAGAAGATCTGATCGCTCTAATCAAAAACCGTTCGGTAAAAGATGTGCCTGAGATTCTCAAGCGACTGTCGGAGAAAATCGATCTTTTTTCTGAGAAATTTCCTGGTGAAAGTAAGGATGTTTGGAAAGATTATGACAAAGTAGCTGACGCGCTGAAGCATGAAAGGATTAAAGAACGTTTAGGTCAATTTAGGGACAAATTGAAAGGGCTTTCTGATGAAGAAAAACAGCGT
The DNA here is from genome assembly GCF_036705345.1 of Microcoleus sp. B3-D2. Classification (NCBI taxonomy): domain Bacteria; kingdom Bacillati; phylum Cyanobacteriota; class Cyanophyceae; order Oscillatoriales; family Microcoleaceae; genus Microcoleus; species Microcoleus sp. B3-D2. Next base: position 25,145 of record NZ_JAUBUG010000076.1, on the reverse strand, counting down.
CAAGGTACTGTTTTTATACCATTTGCGACAGGTTTTTTAGTGGGTAAAAATTACTTATTAACTAATCATCATGTATTCAATGAAAAGGATAAAGAGAATATTAAAAAGTTTGTTGCTGAATTCAGATACGAGCAAAACGCTTTGGGGCAGAATAGTAAACCTGTTGAATATCAGCTAGATCCAGAGAGTTTTTGCGTAAGTGATGAGCAACTTGACTATACCCTTATTCGAGTCAAAGCACTGGAGGATTACAAAAAGGAGGGGCTAGAATTTCCTGAAGCTGGTGAAAATTTTGGTTGGTTGCCCATGTTAATGGACTCAACGCTGATTGCCCCACCTGTTAGTTGTTGCGAGGAGGTAAAAGATATTAAAGGAGTTGATAGCGAGAGAATACCTTATTCTGGTTTATCTGGTGAACCAGTTTTTATTATTCAGCATCCGCGAGGAACCCAAAGGAAAATTGTTCTTTTCAATAACCAAGTACAGAATATTTATCAAAATTTTCTGCAATACCAAGCTGATGCTGATTTTGGCTCGTCGGGTAGCCCTATCCTCAACTCTCAATGGCAACTTGTGGGTTTACATCATGCTGCTTTAGTAAAATGGGATGAACAAAAATCGGATGAACAAAAATTGGAAGTTCAAGGCAATTTAGGGACACGGATATGTGAAATTGTAAAGCATTTAGAAACACGTAGAAGCGAACCTGGAGTTGCAGAGTTCTTAGAGAATAAAAGGTATGTGGTTAAACAAACAGAACAACCACTGAAGGGAAGAATCTATATTTTAGTTGGTCATCTACGAGGAGATGCTCCTAGTCCTGAACATTCAGAGCAGGAAGTCACCCTAGCTAAAACATTGTTGGAAGAGATTGTTTTATTCTCAAATCAAAGTTTTGAAGTCAAAGATGTTTTGCAAGAATGTGCTGATAAATATGAATCTGGGATTGACTATATCAATGACCAAGATTATCAGAGCGGTGATGTTGCGATCGAAATTCGTATAAATTTCGATCCTGATGCCTTGAAGGAAAAAAACATACTAAGTCTTTACTATGCAGACAATATGTTTAACTATAAAACCTATGCAGAAATCGTTTTACAATCCATTTTGAGCAATTCTCCTCTGCAATTTTCCAGTGGCTTACAGTCAGATACAGCCACAGCATTAGATCTGCAATTCTGTCGAGAAGTAAAGATACCATGCTTAGTCATGATTTTGGACTTTCCAGGCAATAATTATACTCAGGTTCTCGATAATCAACTGACACCTAGCAAAAGTCAACAACGGACGAATCCTGCTAAAGGGATTTGGAAGGGGTTAGAGAGCTGGGTTAAAGTCCTCAGTCCGATCGGCTTCTGGGCTGCTGATTGACAAATAGGAATCAATACTATCAGTGTATGAGAATTGGTATTGAATGTTGTGGAATCCCTGCCATTTGAATAGCAACACAGCCAAGCTTGTAGGCAAATTCGATCGTTTTTCCAGTTTCCAGTGCATCATAAAAAGCAACTGCAAATTCGATCGCTGCTTGATTTCCAATCGCCTGCTTCATACCGATGACGTATGGAATGTAGTCAGCAATTGCTTTAGCCTGAACTGCCGAGTAGCAGGCGTTAAGAACCACACATTCGATATTAGGAAAAAGTTGAAATAGGTTGGCGATCGCTTCAGCACTAACAGCCTTGCTTCGTCCAGTATCATCTTCTAAAAACAATCCTGCCTCGCTACTACCCTGTCCGGCAAAGTGAACAATGTGAGGCTGATAGTCCAGCAAAGCTCTGTGCATATCTCTGTGTCGGACTGCCCAACATTGCTTCAAAATGAACCGATCGCGATGCTGCGATCGCCGCAAACCTTCACTAATCTCCCGTGCTTCTTCTTCTAGCGATCGCGGCTGCATTCCTTGAGGATTTGCTGCCAAAAACAGGATAGTCTTTACTGCATCCTCCGATATTAGATTCGATTGGATCTGAGGCACTTCATTGTAATAAATGTTGTCGCCAGCCAGATTATTAATTGTGCTACCTGAAATATTGAAAGTTTTAGATTTTGGCTCAGACATAGAATTGAATCACAGACATTGCTGGCTGCCTTTTTAGGATTATATGGAATTCGCTCTTTTCTTCAGCACCGGGATCTGGTAATCCTGAACAACGGGAGTATTAGCTTTCTTAGTCCAGCCTACTGAAGTCAGTTTCCGACAGGTCATTACATTGGGCTCGACCTCAAACTGGATGGCACGACATCCAGACTCAAATGCTATGTCAATTAATTGACCTTCTCCTAATCCCTTGTAAAAACCAACGGAAAAAGCGATCGCCAAATCATCCCGAATTGCTTGGCGCATACCAATCGCGTACTTAATGTGCTCAACGATCGCATCCGCCTGCACTTCGGTATAACAGGCATTCAACAAGACACATTCTATTCGAGCTGCAAACAGCTCGAATAGCTTTGAGAGTGCTTCCCTACTGACTAACTTTACCCGCCCTGTCTCATCTTCCAGCACCAATCCTACTTGTCCTTCCCCATGTCCGCAAAAATGTACAATCTGCGGTTCTACATCCAGTAGCGCTCGATATACATCTCGCGGACGGGATGCCCATCGCTGCTCTATTTGAAAGTGATCGCCAAGGTGCGATCGCCGCAACCCGTCTTCTATCTCCCGCGCTTCCTTGTCTAGGCGTAAGCGTGAGGTTCCTTGAGGATTAGCTGCTAAGATCAGAATTGTCTTTACTTCCAGTTCATTCATTTCCACTGTTCCTTTTGCACGATAAAAATGGAGATTTAATTATCAGGTTACTCCTCCTATTGTGTGAAGATTTTGCACAGATTCAATTTCGCGGTGAGTACAGCAAACTGATTCAATTGACCACCCAAATATTACGATCTTTATGCGACCCAATAGCAGACGGAAGATACGCTGTTGAGATACGTTTAATTATTTGGTAAATCTCAGGGTAATCTGTTTTGTTGTCCACTCGCGGCTCGGAGATGCAACTACAGATAACTTTCTAGTTGGCGGTTGCTCCCTATCAATAGCTTCAAGTAAGATTTCTAGCGGATTATTCGGGGGTTTAAATCCTCTGGATACAAACTGTTTGTCAAGTGATGGTAGTTCTAACCAACGGAAATTTACTTGGTCAAATGTAGCAAAAACTTTTAGAGTATCTTCACCTGCTGAACTTGCTGCCATTGAGACAACTTCTCTCCTCCCTGCTTCGATTGTCCTAAAATTTTCTCCTTTACCTGGGTAAGCTTGCTGAATTGACCAGTCAGAGGCAATATCTAAGACAGTAACATTGAGAGCTTGCGAATAAGTATTCTGAATTGACAGAAATACATATTCACCTGCTATGACTGTTGGGTTACTAGGATCGGGCAACTTTTTCAACTGTGATTCAGGGGGAATATCATCTCCTTCCCCATAAACATCTGATGTTCCTAGCCACTTAAGAACTAACTTATCTGCCAGAGGTGAACTTTTATCCCTGTTATCTAACTCTGCTGTAGCGTGATATTTCGCTAGATGAACTAATCGTTTGACGACTGTAGTAGCAGCATCAGGAGCGCTGACTTTTACAGGAGCGATATTTTTATATGAATGTCCAGTGCGATCGCATATTTCATATTCTCCCTGATTGTTGAGAACAACTTGATAAGCAATTTCCTCAACATCATCCTCAGTTACTTTTTCTGCTCCTAACTCCACCCAGCCATTGCCACTTTCCGGGAAAGCTTTTTCGATCGCTTTCAACGTATCCTCTTGCTGTTTGAAGATTTCGGGCAGAAGTTTTTTAGGTGGCAGTTCGTTAGTTTTAGCAAACTCAGCGACTTCTTCTGCTGTTGCTTCTTGTTGGTGAAAAAGCAAAACTTTACGAACCAGATTAATTGATGGAGTAACTAAAACCGCTCGATCTCCGTCTTCTACTTTAAGTTCTTTACCCTCAATAGGTTCAAGCTGGCACAGCGATTCAGTTGCTCCCCTTTGAATGATTCTGGCGATCGCAGTCCGATTTTCTTGGTTTTTTAAATCGGTTGTACCACGCGGATAAATAGCAAATTCTGCTCCCTTAGCAACACCATTTACCTGACCTACCCCTAACTTAGCCTTCATTTCGCCTGTTTCTGCATCTTTATCCACCTTTAAGACAGGAATTGTATAGACAGTCTCAGCAAAGTCAGCGCCAAAAATAATCCTATTCACCTCACCCATAAGGATTGGGGTTTGTTGAGGAAATTGACTGTGAATTTTAGCATTGATGCGATCGAATAAATCCTGATAAGTTTGTCCGGGGTTTTGCTGTCTTAGAGTATCTAACAACCAATAGGTAAGCGCTCCATTTCGCTCCCTGGTTTCACGATTAAAGGCATACTCGTAAGCATACTCATTCAAACGACAGGCTGCTAGAAGCACATAATCTCTGGCGACACGCAATCCAGAAGCTTTTAGTCCGCGAGCGGTTTGTTCAGTGAGCGATCGCCAAGTTGCTTCTAGAGTTTCTAGAGGTGCCACCAGTTCTTGACCAGGTTGGAGAGGTTTTTCATCAATTCCTTCTCCCCCTCGAATTTCTACATCCCCTCGCGTAGCACCTCCCGAGTTACAACAATCCAACACTACCGTAACGGTTAGTTGTTTATCTACCAATTCCTTCAACAGTGTTGCTAGATCGAGATCGCGGAGATACTGTCCTTCTGAAGTGCCAATATCTGTAGGGACTAATCCCTCATCAATTTCATCCTCACCTTTAATAGATGGGAAAACTGTCTTGGCCCGTCCACCATGTCCAGAGTAATGAATGTATACCTGCGCCTTTTCCGTAGCCATTTCCCCCAGTTTCCTAAAGGAATCGATCATATTCTGACGAGTTGGTAGTTTTTCCGGTGATTCTAGAGGCTTGGTGGGATCATTTGGGTTAACCGAAGCTGTCAGTTTCAAAATTTGTGTTTTGGGAACTTTCCGCTCATCAACTAAGAAAGCTTCTACATGATTAACATCTCGTACACTACCTCCAAGATTTTTGTAACGACTACCATCAGGCAATAAATTCGGCATATAGCAGTCAATACCGATTAATAGTGCGTAAATATTTAGTGTTGGCTCGGGTTTGTTAGCCATTTTTAATTCATTGCTCCAGTATCTTTGTCTAATTCAGAGAGTTGCAGAGCGGCAGAGTTCTAGAGCCGTAAGTTATAGCTCTTCAGAAAACTCTGCCCATTCAGCAACCTATTCTTCAGCTCAATATTTTGTTAACTAGATCGCGAACACCTCAAGCCATTTGTTCGCGGGTTTTGACAGCGACAATTCCGTCTGCCTTCAAACCCTTCTTCTGCTGAAATTCCTTAACGGCTTTATCTGTTGCTGGGCCAAATTCACCATCAACCCCAACTACAATCCCAGCTTTTTTCAAGCCTTCCTGAAGCTTGAGTACATCCGAACCTTCCATTCGGGGCATCGCCAAGCGCAACGTTCTGGGTTTGTCATTCCACGGCGCTTTAGGAAACCCTGGAGCAGGAGAGCGATTAAGTGCATTCTCGGTTTGAGGGCCAAAACCGCCATCTTCGCTAATCCTTTCATTAGGATGATTCTGATTCCAAAGCTGCTGAAATGCGAGTATTGATTTGCTGCGAAGATCGATCGTGCCGCCGCCTTGGTAGTCGAAGTGAGGTGGGTCGCCTGGTAATGGATTCCAGCCATACCGCATCAAATAAACTTCCCAGCCTGTTGCATCTTCAATGTCGATCGCTAACCCAGTTTGGTGGTTGCTGGCTCCCGGTGGAGCTACAGGATTAGAGTTGTTGGAGCGATCGTTATACAGCAGCATTTGCTGAGCGATCGTGCGGTAGGCAGAGTTCACCTGCATAGTTTGACCTCGATCTTGGATCGCTCTCTGGAGTGCCTGTTTTGCCGGGGCTTGTACATAGGGAAAGGCTGCATCCAGCAAGTCTACATTGAGGTCATCAAAACTGACAAAGGCATCAGGCACAATCAGTTGGAGTTGATATATCACCTGCTGGGATAAGCCATTGACCACCGCCGTCGAAGACATGGGTGCATCTTTGAGCAATCCGGGAAAACTGCCTTTAATTTCCAACATATCCCGTTGGACAAATTCTTCACAGGCTTCGACAATTACAGGTTGATTAAAGAGAAGATCGCTTGAGTCAGTCATGGTTTTCTCCTATCTGTTTGAATTTGGTTACACAATCGATGTTATAGTCCCAATTCTTTTCGTGTTTGGGCACCTACAACACCATCCGCCATTAGCCCTTTCTGCTCCTGAAACTGCCTCACTGCCTTGTCAGTATCATTACCAAATACTCCATCAGGTTCGAGATTGATTCCTGCTGCTTTCAAAGGTTCTTGCACTTGACGAACATCCTCACCTTGCATGACAGGAGCGGTGAGTTTCAAGGTGCGAGGTGCTTCTGAGATTGTTTCACCTCTTACTTCTTCGCCTGTTCCTTCATAGGTTAAGAATGACAGCCAGGGTTTTCCCAAAAAGAGCGATCGTTCAGCCAATCGTCGGCGTGTCAGCCCTAGCCAAGGTTGACCATTTACCTTATTCCACACAGGAAACTGATTAGCGGCTCCTTGATAATTTCCATCGTTCAAAAGCCTCAGAAGAGTTGAATCTCCAAAAGCTACTGGGCCCACGTTGAAGCAGAAACAAACCAGCGCAGAAAACTGATTGTCATTGAGCTGAACTTCAACGGCCTCCTCAACAAAGGATTCAAATTTTTCTAAATCTAGGCGCAGCAATTCTTCTGCTTGCGTTTGGCTAATCGTCAGTCCTGGAAAAACATCGTCGCCAGTGTGTCCGTAACCAATTGTCCAAACTCCACCGCCATCATCATAAGCAGTCAGCTCGCATCCTTCAAACGTAGTGAGAAGCTTAAAGCCTTCTCCATTGATATGCTTTGAACCTCTGCGTTCTGCCACTTCAGGCGGTTGTTCGTCTGGAGGATTAATGTTGTATGTTTTGGCTACGCTGAACTTTAAAGCATCGATTAATGCTTTTACTTGCCCATTTGTCTCCGTGACTTTAACGGCTAGGTCGTCTTTTATTTCGTACACGCGACCATCGCCGAAGATTTCAAGTGATCTTGGCATTTTAGTTTTTTATTTTGAAAAGGTAGATGAACTCGAAAGACGCATCCTCAAGATCCCGATCGCCAAACTTTTGCCTGCCTCTCACAACGTGTGAAAAGAGTTTATCAATTCATACTTGTTATCGAAAGTTTTTATGGGATCGGTGATTTCACTGACTACGCCTGTTCCAAAGTAATTTCCGGTATTTTCTCTAACCTTTACAAAAGTTTATTTTTGCCGATCGAGAACGGTGTGCTGCTTGTTCTATTTAACGATCGCGCTCAACCAATTCCACCACTATCAAATTACACTTATGAGTCCTGGACGTATCAACTAAGCAACGAGCATAGTTGACAACTATATTCAGCACCCGCAACTGGCACTTACAGTGCTATTGCGGATAGAAGTGACTCAGGAGAGACCGTAGTTAGTAAAAATACTTAATAATTTATATCAGTAAGCATAACCCTGTTGGCAATGGGGCCCGAAACAGCTCTCGATTCCACTCCCCGCCAACGGTTTTGACCCAATGAGTCAGAAGAGTGGGTTTGCGGCTGTGGGAGTGGGGGCGTCAGCTTACTCGTGACGATATGACAAAGGCTTTAGTTTTGGGGAATTTAGCAGCAGGGCGGACAGTCACAGCCGCCGCCCCTGCTGAAACCCGGTTTTAGTTGGTCAATTAATCTTTGCTTCCGCGCTAGATTTTTCAGATGCCGCAGCTTCCTTTATCTCTGAAATCGCTTTCCGGCTGAAAATTTGGAAGTAGAGAGAAACAAAAAACTCTTTGACTGGAAAAACGATAAAAGTCAAAGGATTAATTGTGACGATGATATTGCGCGCATCGGCTTTAGCTTGTTTGACAATTTGCTGCGCTACCCAGTCGGGAGACAGGATGCCGATCGGGTTTAAGTTGCTTTTAAACGGCCCTAAAATCAGTTTGCGAACGATGCAGGGCGCGTCCAGCCGGCGCAGGGTGACTAAATCTCCCAGGGCGCGTTTGCTGAGTTCGTACAGTGGACTGACAGCGGGAATTACTTCTGCTTCGGAAGTGTTGATCCAGACTTCTTTGCAAGCGATGTTTTCGTTAGTGCGGACTGTTAAGAAAAATAGTTCCATCAGCCGCCACGCGGAAAAAGTGTTAATTTCGTAGGAGTTTGCGATCGCCTCTCCTGTTCTTTCTCGCTGTACGTTAATCCCGTGATTGATGACGAGAATATCGATTTTTTCTAACAATAGGGCTAAGTCTGCTTCTTGGCCAGCTTGCCAAGTTACGGTTTTTACAGGTAAACTTTCGCCGTCTAGATTCAAAGTAATTTCCTCATTTCCCGATGAGAGGGCGATCACTTTTGCACCAGCTTTGTGCAGGTGTTTGAGAAGCAAACGCCCTAAAGTTCCCGATGCACCGGTGACGGCTACAGTTTTGCCTTTGAGAGAAAGTGCTGTACCCATAAGTTTATCTATTAAGGTGAAAGTACCGCAATAGTAAGCATTTTGATTGTCGAAGTGATGCCGCCAGTGATAAGGTTTATTAACTAACCACTTGCCAGGGGGAGTCAGAAAGTCTCCCGGTTGGTGGGTGATGTCGGTTAATTCGTCTGCGCCTTTGATGCCGCACGCGCGGGCGATCGCGCTCAACAAAAAGCCTAAAGTATAAATACAACCCGCTGCTGCGCCCCAGTGATATTCCGGCAGCCCAAAATAAGCTACAACCCACAGCAACAAGCCCAATACCATCATCGCCGCACCTTCGGGCACGTCGTGACGCCAGTGTGCTTGCTTGTAAATTGTCTCGCTGACGGGGGTCAAATTCGGGCGGAAAACGCGGTGATGCCAAGTGTGCAGCTTTTGCAGGGGTGCCCAATAATGGGACACGACGTGATAAAAGTCTCGTATTATTTCTGCCCAGCAGACAGAAGCTATTGCCAAAGCGCCGACTATCCAGTAATTTACCATGCTCGCACCAGTTTGAAATTTGAGATATTAGATATTGTCTGCTTTGAAAGATAACTCAAAATGGCTTTTATTGCTAGTCTGGAAGTTGACTCAGGCGTTTTAAAATCTGCAAAACCCGGTACAATTCATTGCCGGGATTGGAAATAACAAATTCCGCCGATCGCGCATACTGGGGAATTTCCCCTCTAACTAACTTGACAAAATTGAAGTTAGCACCTGTGGCAATCATGCCAAAAGTAGGAGTTTCTGGGTTGGTATCGGCCAGCATATATGTCAGGAGTTGGGCGAGTGCTTCGTCTGTTGAGAAAGCAAGTTGTTTGGATTCTATTACTGTCACCCACAAGTTTGCTTTCATAATTAGGATATCTATTCTGCCTTCGATGATTCTGCCTTCGTCTTCCTCTTGAATGGATATCGACTTTTCGGCTTTGACTTGAAAAGGAGAATCATACAGACCGGCAATAAACAAAATAGGGCTGATGATTGTTAGCTTGACGGCATTTTCCAATACAGGCGGGTTGTCTACCAAGTTGAAGTATATGTCTTGGACGCGATCGAGCAATTGTTTTTATGAGTCTGTTACTTCGGGCAAGTTTTCTTGCCATTCTCGGAAAAATTCACTATTGCGAACTCGCTGCAAGCCGAAGTTATCGATTAGATAGCGGAGGCTGATATCTCTTGCTTGAAGTTTTTGCATTATGATTTTAATAAATGTTTTTATCGTTATTAGTAATAAGTTTAGCAGAATTTTGATTGTTGACCGCAGATGAATGCAGATGAAATGCAGATAAAGCAGATTTGGCTGAGATGTCTGTTTATGGGGATTTGCGATCGGCAATTCGCTGTTTTTGCGTGGCTTGCATTTCCAGCAATTGCGGCACGGTTACAAAACGATATCCCTGCTGTTTGAGTTTGGGAATAATTGCAGATAGCGCCTCGACTGTTTGCTGGCGATTGCCGCCGCCGTCGTGCAACAATACGATCGCCCCCGTTGAAGCTTGGGATAGCACGCTACGGGCGATCGTAGCGGCCGGAGGTTGCAGAAAGTCTTTAGGATCGATCGACCACATCACCACTACATAATTCTTCTTTTGAGCGTAAGCTGCTAAACCGTTATTTAAGCGCCCGCCGGGGGGGCGAAACAAGAAACTTTTGGCCCCACTCGATCGATAAATATGAACCCCAGTATTATCTATTTCATCTGATGCTGTTTTTTCGGTAACATTGTGAGAATAGTGATGCCAACTATGGTTGCCGATCGCATTTCCCGCTTGCACAACTCTTTTCGCAATTTCTGGATACTGCCGCAAATTTGCACCCAAACAGAAAAATGTACCCACAACTTGATGTTTCTGCAAAATTTCTAATATTTTCAAAGTTTCAGGCGAAGGGCCATCGTCAAATGTCAGGGCGATAACTTTTGAGTTGTTAATACTTGCTTTATAAACTATTTGGCTGCGAAATTGCGCGGGCGGTGCGAAGACTAAAGGTTGTTCGGGAGGTTTGGGAGAGGGAGTTGCGGGGGGAGAAGGGGGTGTTTTTAGTTTTCGGGGTTTCAGCAGGTTTGGCGGGGGATTTTCAACTGGTGCGATCGGTATTAACGGATTTGAATTGGCGGTTTTTCTGTTTTCCGACAACAGAGAAATTGTGATGCTCAATCCGATAAGTATAACGGTTTTAATACCCCGTTTTTTATTGCCTTTGCGACTCATCAGGTATAGGAGTTATTTTGAACAAGCTCATTATGCCTGATTGTTCTGCTAGCTTAAAAATTTTGTAAATTATTTTTTTTTGCAAAACGTCGATCGCACTAAAGCTAGACTTAGGCAGAAACCGGGTTTTTTTAGGCAAATCAATCGTGGCTAGCCACCCTTTCCGCTATCAAAGCCCGGTTTCTTATTAATAAAAAATCTACACTTTCAGGCTCTTTCCGCGACAATAAAACAACGTGATGACACCCTATCTGTCAAGGACTATCTACAATCGGCAAGTTTGCCGTGCCCTTTCATCCTCGGGTTCTTGCCACCCAAAAGCAAAATGACTCACCGCATTAATTTGCGGCGTCGCCGAGCGAATTGCCCGCATTTGAATCTCCAAAGACGGCCGATTTTTCAGAGGTTTTCCCCAATCTCCAGCAATGGCAGGAATAATTTTCGCTCCCGCAGGTGCTAAACTCACTGTTCGCTGCACCTGTGGCACAATGCAGCTTACATCGCCGCAATTTCCGTAAGACATGGCGTGGAATTCCATTGCAGCCGGAAAGGTGTCCCAAGGCTGCAATCTCGAATCATATCCCCCTTGATTTATGGCTTGATTTGCAGTGGGAAAAAACACCGCTCCTACAGGAATTCCCATCCTTTGAGCTGGTTGAATTGCTATCCCCAAAAAATCTAAAATCCCTTGGACTGCGTGAGCAACGCTCAGTTTCCACAAATCTTTTTGCAGAATGCCGGTATCGGGAAGTGGCGGTGTCGGTTTTGGTGTGGCAGTTGCAGCGTTTGGCTTGTTAGCGGCGGGAGTTGTTGAGGCCGATCTTGATGCGGCATTCTCCCTTCTAGAAGGTGGAGTTGCTACTGACATCGCCTGCGGAATTCGCCCTTGCCAAAGAGGTTCTCGCTCAGTTGGATACTGTTTGACTACTGCTTGAACGTCATTAGGATTGATAAATCCCTTAGTCAAATATCGCTGAATTAAATCTCGCCCTTGCTGATTGTTAGCCCGCTGCAAAAGAACTTGCTGCGATGCTGGGCCGTAAATCCACAAGTCTTGAACTTTGGTAGCAACTGAAGCGGGTCCGATCCCCCGTAAATAGCGAATGTAGTCGAACAACATTCCTTGGGGCTTGCGCTTGACTATTTGATTTACTAACAAAGTATAGTCTTGCCGTGCTTGTGGGTTGTACGGATCGATAAAGGCTTGGTTGCCCGGAACTTCTCCGAAGTCCTCGTTAATTGCTGCCTCTTCACTTACTGTTAAACTTGTCTGATTTTTACCGTTGATAGCGAGGGTTTGCTGTCTGTCGGGACGCTGAGCATAGCTATAGCCAAAGTTCATGGTAAATAACCAGGCGTAAACTTTTAAACCTCGTTGTTTGCCTTTGGCGATCGCCTTTTCTAACAAGTCGTATTTCTCGTAACCGCGATTTCTCAAAACAGAAGGCCAAGCCGTAGGATTGTCTGCGACTGGTAGCAGCACTTGACCATCGTAAAACACTTCGACATAAACTTGGTTGTAGCCTTTATTCACAACTTTGTCTAATACTCGATCGAGTTCTCCGGGTCTGACATCGCAGGGATACAAACGCAGCCAAACTGCTTGGGTTTCGGGCCAAGTTTTTTGGCGGCATTCTGCTATTTCCCGCGCGTGTTTGTTCAAAACAGCAAAATATGCTTGCTGAGATTCCCGTTTTCCCGACAGCGCGGCGCGGCGCAAGTCTTCTTTTTGATTGACCTGTTCTTGGGATAATTGGCAGTAGGCTGATGTTTGGGCAAAAGCTGGTTGATTTCCGATAAACGGCCAAACAAGCTGGCTGATGAAGCTACTGGTTAAAACAGCAGTTACCGCACTTAAAAAGCGTCGCTGGTGTTGAAAATTCGCGATGCGAGTTGGTGCAATTTTCATGGGAGAATGGAATGGGGTTTTCTGGTTTAAATTGGGTGGCGATCGCATTTTTACGATCGCGCTCAACAAGCAGCTACAAATTTTCTACTTTTTTCCGTTGACTTAGTTATGGCACAAGTCGATCGCACAATGCAAATTCTATCTGGCGGCTATTTAAATTCAATAAGGGCGATCGGGCCAGATAAAACTCGGTGATTCCACCGCTGCTATGTTATACAAACTTTTCTCTACCTAAGTGTTGGCGCGCAGGCACGCGCCTTCGCGGACTCAAAAATAAAGGGGGTAAAAAGCCCGGATTTGATATCATATCCCGTTCTATTTTTCAGTATTTTTTCCCTAAATGCTGCATAAAAAAGCGCCTGGGTACAGTGGGCGCTAAAAGCAGTTGATATTTCTACTAAAAATTGTTAACACTCAAATATCAAGGATGAAAGATGAATTATTAAAATTTCTCCTTGATCCTAAATTTTGAGATTAAGCTCCTCTGTTAAGAGCAGCTTCAATCTGCTGAAATTCTGACTCAAGACGCTTTTTCAATTTTTCAGGAACGGGACGGTTTGGATAGGAACTGTAATGTCCTGCCAAAGAGTTTAATGCCGTCCGCATTGTCGTGAAAGATGCCAGCTTGGTAAGAGCTGGATCGCGGCGATATGCAGCAAAAAAATCGTTGATGCTGGTGCGAGCAGCGGCTTGAGCGGCGGCTTTTTCGGGCGCGCCCTCGGGCAAAGTGAGCGCTGTTCTCAAGCTCTTCACTAATGCTAATGTGTCTTGACCATAATCTCCACTCAGAGTGGCTGGAACATTGGTACAGCCCGCTATGCCGATGACAACAACTAATACCAGGGCTAACAGACGGGAAATGTAATGCTTCATAAGGGTTAGAAAAAAGGAAGCGAAAGAGGCAATCAAAATTAACCTTTATCCTATCTCGAATTGAGCTAATAATGCCAACTTCTCCATTTTTTTTGTACCAATACCATGAAACATAAAATTTGTCAATCTAAAATCTACAATCTACAATCTAAAATCGATTGATTTGTCCAGCAACGACGGAAAGAATTTGGGTTTGTCGCAGCCACTGAGCATCAAAAGCGCCTAGGTGAGTTGTAGTAATCAGAGTTTGAAATCGTTCTTGAATTGTTTCTAAAAGTTGATTTTGGCGGCTCAGATCGAGTTCTGCAAGTACGTCGTCGAGCAATAGTAAAGGCGCTTCGCCGACGACTTCTTCAATAAGCTGCAGTTCGGCTAATTTTAATGCTAATACCAGAGTTCGCTGCTGACCTTGGGATGCGTATTGACGAGCTGGGGTATTGTTAATGGTAAATGTAATGTCGTCGCGGTGGGGGCCGACTAAAGTGGTTCCTTGAAACTGTTCTGCGATCGCCCTTTTTTGAATTTTCTCTAAAAATGCTTGCCGCACTCCTTCGAGATTGTCTTTAGCGATAAATTCCGAACTTACTTCAATATTAGCATCGTATTTCACATCTAAAACTTCTCCTGAACCGCTAATTGAACGGTGCCAATCTCGAGCTAAAGGCATCAAACGCTCCAAAATTCTATCGCGCCTGCGGATGACGCGAGCGCCCGCTGTCGCCAACTGCGCGTCCCACAAAGCTAATTCCGAACTGGGAATGGGGCATTGGGCATTGGGCATTGGGCATTGGGCATTGGGCATTGGGAATTCTGCGATATTTTGGTCTTCGGGAGTTTCAGATCCGATAAATCGCATTTTGTCAAAACCTTCGGAAAATTCCGCTTTCCTGATTTCTTTAGAACGTTTCAATAGAGCGTTTCGCTGGCGCAAAATTTGGTTGTACTGCTGCAAAATGTGAGCGTAAATCGGTTCTAACTGGATGACTAGGCGATCGATCCAATTGCGCCTTCCTTCGGGTCCGCCGCGCACTAAGTCCAAATCCAAACAAGAAAATTGCACTACATTTAAGACGCTCAAAAAGTCTAAATGGCGACGCAGCGGTTCACCGTTGATCTTCAGTGTTCGACGCGCCCCAGAGCGAAGAGTTAAAGCTAAGTCGATTGCTCCGGTTTGACGTTCGAGTGTAGCATCAATTTGCCCGATCGGCTTTGAGTCGAGTATTAAATCGCGATCGCGCCCTACCCTGTGGCTTTTTAATGTAGAAAGCAACTCTACCGCTTCTAACAAGTTAGATTTTCCTTGAGCGTTATTTCCTACTAAAATGGTTTTGGGAGCGTCAAACGCTACCTTTTGATCGAAGTAGTTCCGAAACTGCCGTAGGTGCAGCGTTTTCAAATACATAATATTAGTAAGTGGTAATCGATAATTGGTAATCGGTAATTGGTAATTGGTAATACAGTCATCGTAGGGCGCACCTTACGGGTTGGTAACCGCGAGCCTTTGCTCTGGCGGTTTTCGCCCAGCGTTACGCTCGCAATGACATTATAACGAAGTAATAAATGTTTAATCGTGAGACAATCTATTTAGTCTTCATAGCCATGAATTTCGCTGTGAGCCAGGGGTTTCAGCCCCTGGCGGATATTCTTGAAAATAGTACCCAATCGAGCGTTATAGCTAATAATGAAACCTCGCTCAGCCTTGGTCAGCCGTTAACACTATTTTCTAGCTTTGTAAAAGCGCAAAAACAGTTTTTCCATTTCAATCCAGACAAACATCAGAGCGCTGAAACCGAAGCAAACTAGCAACTCAAACCCCGTTAAATAATGAGTGCCGAAAAATGCTCTCAGCGGCGGAACGTAAATCAGCATCAATTGCAGAATAGTAGTCACAATTACAGCCGCCCACACAAAAACATTAGTGAAGGGATTTAACTCAATAGTTAGCTGAGTGTTAGACCGAATTGCGATCGCGTGACCCATTTGCGCCAAACAAAGAGTTGTAAACACCATTGTTTTCCAAGCATCTGGATCTCCGTGTCCGGGAGAGTGAGTATATCCGTAAGCCCAGGACATCATCGCGATCGTCAAAATTGCAAAAATAATCCCGATCCGAATCATGTAAGAACCCAAACCCCGCGCAAAAATACTTTCTCGCGGACTGAAAGGAGGCCTTTTCATCACGTTCGGTTCCCCGGGTTCCACAGCCAAGGCCAAAGCGGGAACGCCGTCTGTTACTAAGTTCATCCACAAAATTTGCAGCGGCGTCAGCGGCACTCCTCCCAAACCCATTAAAGGTGCGGCCGCAATTGTCAAAACTTCGCCGATGTTGCTGCCTAAAATGTATTTAATAAAGCGGCGAATATTGCTATAAACCACTCGCCCTTCTTCAGCGGCGGCGACAATAGTTGCGAAGTTGTCGTCGAGGAGCACCATATCGCTAGCTTCTTTGCTGACATCGGTGCCGGTAATCCCCATAGCGATGCCGATATCGGCTTGTTTCAAGGCGGGGGCGTCGTTAACGCCGTCGCCGGTCATGGCGACAAATTTGCCCCAACTTTGCAAAGCTTGGACTATTCGCAATTTGTGTTCGGGGGAAACGCGGGCGTAAACGCTAACCTGTTCGACTTGCTGTTTGAGTTCTTCTTGGCTGAGCTTTTCTAATTCTTGACCGGTGAGAACTCGATCGCCCTCTGTTGCAATACCTAAATCGTAGGCTATGGCTTTTGCTGTCAACTGGTGGTCTCCTGTAATCATCACCACCCGAATGCCAGCATTGCGGCACTTGACCACTGCTTCGCGCACTTCCGGGCGCGGGGCGTCGAGCATACTGACGAGTCCCAGCCAAATCATGTCTTGTTCGCTGGTTTCCTCAGAACCTTCGGGTGGCACGTTTTCCCAGAGTTTGTACGCAAACCCGAGGACTCGCAAACCGCCGCTTGCCATGTTGTTGTTTTCGGCGAGGATGCGATCGCGCATTTCCTGATTTAAAGGTTGTACTCGATCGCCGACTATAATGCCTTTGCAGCGCTCCAAAGTCAACTCTGGAGAACCTTTGGTCAGCATCAAATAATTCGGCTGCTGTCCTGCTTCTGCGGGAAATCCCGAATTTCCCGATCGGCCGGGCACTTCGCAAATCACGCTCATCCGCTTGCGTTCCGAAGAAAAAGGAAATTCCGCCGTCCGCGGCAGCAATTGAGACTGCTTTTCCTTATAAATGCCTGCTTTTCCCGCTACACACAGCAGAGCTCCTTCTGTGGGGTCGCCTAAAATCTGCCATTCTTGCTTTTCTTGTTGCAATACTGCGTCGTTGCAAACTGCACAGGCAATTAATAAAGATTCGAGTTCTGGATATTCATCTAAATTATTAATTTTGGCCGATGTCAGGCGATCGGTAAAATCTCCGATCGGGGCATAGCCATCGCCTGCGACGGCGACTGTGCAGTCGCCCGTAGACACTAGCTGAACTACCATTTTATTTTGAGTCAGAGTACCTGTTTTGTCAGAACAAATGGTAGTTACCGATCCCAAAGTTTCTACCGCAGGCAGTTTGCGAATCAGGGCGTTTCGCTTCACCATCCGCCTAGTTCCGAGTGCCAGAGTAACTGTCACGACTGCTGCGAGTCCTTCGGGAACCACAGCCACAGCCATACTCAGAGAAACTTCTAACAAATCTTCCCACCTGCTGGTATCGAACCCGAGGCTGCCGTTTTGGAAGGTAATCATGCCGCCGATGACGACAATTGCGACTAAGGTTAGGGCACCGGAGACTAGAACCTTTCCCAACTGATCCATCCGCTGTTGCAGGGGAGTCGGTTCGTTTTCTACTGACTGAAGCATGGCGGCAATTTTGCCCAGTTCAGTTTGCATTGCGGTGTTGGTGACGATCGCCTTTGCTCGTCCCTGAACAACTTCTGTGCCCTGAAAAATCAGGTTGAGTCGATCGCCCAAGGAAGCATCTTCTGGAAGTTCTAGATCGGCTTGCTTGGTAACTGCTAGGGCTTCCCCTGTCAAAGCAGATTCTCTGACTTGCAGATTTGATGTTTCGATCAAGCGTGCGTCTGCTGCTATTTTTACCCCAGCCTCCAACAGCATCACGTCTCCGGGTACGAGTTCCTTGGCTGCTATGTCCGAAGTTTTGCCGCCCCGCAGGACTCTGACTAGGGGAGAAGCGAGGTTTTTGAGGGCTGCGAGGGCTTTTTCAGCACTTTGCTCTTGGAAATAGCCGAGAATGCCGTTGAGTATGACGATCGCAAAAATGGCGATCGCATCTTTGGGAAAAGTATTTGACCGAATGTCCAAAAAAGCCGAAATCACGGCCACACCCATCAGCATCAACAACATGATGTTGGTGAACTGATCGACAAAAATCGACCACGGACTGCGGCCTCCTGTTTCTTCGAGTTCGTTGGGGCCGTATTGCTGCAAGCGTTCTGACACCTGTTGGCTGCTCAAGCCAGCGTCTTTGTTGCTGTTTAGCTGCTTGAGAGTTTTGTCAATTGCTACGGTGTGCCAAGAAGAGGGAGAATTTGAAGACATAAATTACGATCAATCGTGGGGCATAAAGGTGGTTGTGGCCGGACAGCTACAGCCGATCCATCTGGCTGATTACAGTAAGAGAGTTTTAAGTTTTGAGTTCTGAATAAAAAACTGTTTAACTTGGGACTGGTTTTCGGCGGTTCGATGCCGGGGAAGCAAAAAGCTTTTAACTTCACTGCGTCTGGCGGCTCGATCGCGCCCTTTGTACGCCTACGGCTGATAGCACCTATCCACCTTACCAAAAATAATGGGTTTAAAGCCCCGTCATAAGCTTGACGGAAGCCCAAGCAGTGATTCTTGGAATCCCGCGGTACGGCCGGGGAGGATGTCAATACTAAAAATTAGCAATTCTTTCGGCTATTACACACAAAAGAAGCTGAAAGCAAAAATGACTTTAGTCCGGGGATGCAAGCGTGCGCCGCAGGTTAAAACCTACCTTAAAAAAAACGTCATAAAACGCTCGTATCCGAACTCATATATTCCCGATGTTAAAAGAAAAATGGCGCTACGGTAACAAATCTCGATCGCCTATGTTGGTTTTCTCACCCTCCACAATGCTCAGCTTGCCACAGGCTTGCGTGGGACTAGCCTGTGGCAAGCAGAACATAGATACAGATATATAGATTAAGAAAGTTTTTTTGCAACCGCTGCAGGACAAACAGTAGATGCTTGCTGGGGTCAAGCCCAATGACTCCCCAGACCAACCATCCCGGCGTTATGAAAGACCGGGCCCGGTCTTTCAACTTCCAACGGCTGAGTTTTGTCGGTAAATGCTGATATTTCCGGCAAAAGCTGAGGCTGTGGCGAGGGGGTTCACAATCTTTTGGATTTTCCCCACACCGAATTCTGCCGCCATCCTGACATTGGGCAGAATTTTGGTTTTTTTCCCTATTCCCCCAGCGTTCTTTGACCAAAACTTTAATTTACTTAACACTTCTTAACAATTCGGCTTTTCGAGAGAAAGCCGACAAAGGCGATCGGCCCACGGGACGGTTTGGGGCGGTTCTACCGCCACTGCAGGGCGATCGAAGCAAACTCTTCGTTTATGGCTACCCTCGCGCATCTACCCTAGGAAGGAGATTTGCCCGCACTTGCCCCCCCAATATTTACCTTCTTAGAGAGATAAGTTTCTGTAATAATTTGTAATAAACAAACGCGGGCGAGCATTGTATAAAGTTATCAGAGGGTTGAAACGACAGGCCAAAGTTAACAAAAACCCTGATTGACAAGGTTTGTCGCATCTCATAAAAGGTGTAAAATTTTCTAAGGTTTCTTAAACCTCCGTTGCAATGTAACAATAGTGCAGGTAGCGGAAAGGGAGAGATCGATGGGACCAGCAGATTAGCTGGCATCAAATTTCAACCCTTGCAGGCACTCGTAGCCTGAACAAATTTAACTTAACGGTTTTATACCGCAACCAAACTCAATTAACTCAAATAGGAGAGTTCTTTCATGTTTGACGCATTTACAAAAGTGGTTTCCCAATCTGACGCTCGGGGCGAATTTCTAGCTCAGGGTCAACTAGATGCTCTCAGCAGCATGGTTTCCGACGCCAACAAGCGGATTGACGCAGTAAACCGCATCACCGGCAACGCATCCAGCATCGTAGCCAATGCAGCTCGCACCCTGTTCGCCGAACAGCCTCAACTGATCGCTCCTGGTGGCAATGCTTACACCAACCGCCGCATGGCAGCTTGCTTGCGCGATATGGAAATCATCTTGCGCTACGTGACCTATGCAACATTTGCAGGCGACGCCAGCGTTTTGGACGACCGCTGCTTGAACGGTCTGCGTGAAACATACCAAGCTCTGGGAGTTCCCGGTGGCTCAGTTGCAGCCGGCGTGCAAAAAATGAAGGAAGCAGCAATCGCGATCGCTAACGACCCCAACGGTGTTACCCGTGGTGATTGCAGCTCGCTGATGTCTGAAATCGGCAGCTACTTCGACCGCGCAGCCAATGCAGTCGGCTAAAAATAGCCAAGCGAACCTTTCTTGTAAAGAAGCGAGCATCGCATTTTTGCAAACAATCATTTTTGTACAAAAACAACACAACATTAGGGAGAAACCAGAACAATGAAAACCCCTTTGACTGAAGCAGTAACCGCAGCCGATTCTCAAGGCCGTTTCCTGAGCAGCACTGAACTCCAAGTAGCCTTCGGCCGTTTCCGCCAAGCAGCAGCAGGTTTGGAAGCAGCCAAAGCGTTGACCGCCAACTCTCAGCGCTTGATCGACGGTGCAGCTCAAGCTGTGTACAACAAATTCCCGTACACCCAACAAATGCAAGGCCCGAACTACGCTTCTACCCCAACAGGTAAAGCGAAGTGCTCTCGCGACATCGGCTACTACCTGCGGATGGTAACCTACTGCTTAGTTGCAGGCGGCACCGGTCCGATGGACGAGTACCTGATTGCAGGTGTTGACGAAATCAACCGGACATTTGAATTGTCTCCTAGCTGGTACGTTGAAGCTCTCAAGTACATCAAAGGCAACCACGGTCTGAGTGGCGACGCTGCAACTGAAGCGAATTCCTACATCGACTACGCAATCAACGCTCTAAGCTAGATTTGCGTGATGCCCGGAATTGTAAGCTGCTGTTAGCTTAAGTGTTAGCGGTTGTTTACAATTCCGGGCATCTGCGATCCAAGCCTAGTTTTGCAAATACTTTTTTAAGCAGTTTTCAATTTTTAAAGCAAAAAAGGAAGAAGCAAAGATGGCGGGATTAGGTGCAGCAGAACGGTTGGGAATAAAAGCATTTGAAGAAGCCGGACGGGTAGAACTGCGCCCCCACTGGACGCAAGAGGATGTGGAAGCAGTAATTCGCGCTGCTTACAGCCAAGTTTTCGGTAATGAGTATTTAATGTCGAGCGAACGACTTACCAGTGCTGAATCTCTGCTGCAGCAAGGGCAGATTTCAGTGAAAGATTTTGTGCGGTCAATTGCACATTCCGAAACCTATCGGAAAAAGTTTTTTTATCCGAACTCGCAAACGCGGTTAATCGAGCTTAACTACAAGCATTTGTTGGGCCGCGCTCCTTACGACGAGTCGGAAATTGCTTTCCACGTTGATTTGTACAATGCAGAAGGCTACGAAGCTGAAATTAATTCTTACATTGACTCGGTTGAGTATGAAGAAAATTTTGGCGAAAGTATAGTGCCTTACTATCGCGGTTTCGCGACTCAAAGAGGTCAAAAAACCGTCGGTTTTAACCGGATGTTTCAATTGTACCGGGGTTTTGCTTCTAGCGATCGATCGCAAAACCAAACCCAAGCCCGGCTGACTTGGGAAGTAGCGAGAAATATGGCTTCGCCGATATACACGGCCTCCACCGGAAAAGCCCTTGGCGGCACATCCGGCGGTTCTCGCGGCCAGCTCTACCGAGTCACCGCAATGCAAGGTTCGGCTAATTTTTCGCCCCAAGTGCGGCGGACTACTACCGAATATCTCGTGCCTTACGAGCAACTTTCGAGCCGCTTGCAGCAAATCAACAAACGTGGCGGCAAAGTGGTAAGTATTACCACAGCTTAAAGTTTGTAAAGACGTTTTTTTGACACGTCTTTAGCAAATTAGGACTAAGGCTAAAAAATTCTTCAATTTTATGTGTATAGGTAAGGTGTGCAGTGCACACCCTACTTTGAGGCATATTATCCTTAGTCCTAAAAATTTCAAGTGCAACCAAGCATTAAACTTTTGTCATTAATAATTTAGGAGGAAATCTGGTGGCGATTACAACAGCAGCGTCCAGACTGGGAACATCCGCATTGAGCGATGCGCCGAAGGTAGAATTGCGCCCGAACTACAGCAAAGACGACGTTGAAACTGTGATTCGTGCGGTTTACCGTCAGGTGCTGGGCAACGACTATTTAATGAAATCCGAACGACTTACAAGTTCCGAGTCTTTGCTGCGGGACGGCAGTTTGACGGTACGAGAATTTGTACGCGCTGTAGCTAAGTCAGAACTGTACAAAACCAAGTTTTTCTACAACAGCTTCCAAACTCGCACGATCGAACTAAACTACAAACACTTGCTCGGTCGGGCTCCCTACGACGAATCTGAAGTAGTTGAGCACTTAGATTTGTACCAAACACAAGGCTACGACGCTGATATTGATTCTTACATCGATTCAGTAGAGTATCAAGAAAACTTCGGCGACAGTATCGTGCCTTACTACCGCGGTTTTAACACCCAGCGTGGTCAAAAAACCGTTGGTTTTACCCGGATGTTTCGCCTGTATCGCGGCTATGCAAACAGCGATACATCTCAACTAGAAGGCAATAACTCTCGCTTAGCTGTCGAACTCGGCACTAACACCGCTACGCCTGTAGTCGGTCCCTCCGGCGGTAACGAAGGTTGGGCATATCGACCTTCTGCCAGAAACGTAACTCCCAGCAGCACTTTCGGCGGCGCGGCAGCTTACGGCAAAGAAGGGCGGCTGTTGCGCGTGGAAGTTTCGGGCATTCGCACGGGCGGCTATCCCAGCGTGCGCCGCAGCAGCAAGGCTTTCATCGTACCTGTTGAGGATTTGTCCTCGCAACTCCAGAAATTTCAACGCCTGGGCGCGAAAATCGCCAGCATTACTGCAATTTAGTCAGTTGGCAGTTGGCAGTTGGCAGTTACTAGCTTTTAGTCAACAGTCAACAGTCAACAGTCAACAGTCAACAGTCAACAGTCAGAATTACCAATTACCAAGAAGCTTATGTTGGGTCAAAGTGTAGCTGGAAAAAGTGGCAATACAGCTTCGGCTGGTCGCTGCTTTCGGTATGAAGTTGTCGGCTTGCGCCAAAGCGATGAAACAAATAATGTGGATTATTCGATTCGATCGAGCGCGAGTACATTTATCAACGTGCCTTACAATCGGATGAATCAAGAAATGCAGCGGATTACTCGCATGGGCGGGAAAATTGTCAGCATTCATCCTTTAAACGCGGGTGCAGAATCATCCCATCAGTCATCCCATGAATCATCCCATGAGTCATCCCATGAATCATCTGGTGATCACCAATAGTTTGGTGGGAGGGGCGATGAAAATCGCTTCTTGTCAAGCTAGAAGGGGCGATGAAAATCGCTCCTTGTCAAGCTAGAAGGGGCGATGAAAATCGCTTCTTGTCACACCAAGTCCGCCTGCGCGGAATAAGAGTTAATGCAACCCGCGCAGGCGGGTTTTGTCTGTTTAGCAGCGATTTCAATCGCCGAATAACTAATAACTAATAACTAATAACTAATGACTATGGATTATTACGAATCCGACTCACCGCCGGCGGGTGTAGCTGAGGGCGAGTCTTTAACTGTTGAACAGGCGATCGCAAATTTGCACTCCCAAGATTACAGTCTCCGGTATTATGCTGCTTGGTGGGTTGGCAGATTTCGAGTCAAGGAACCTGCAGCTATTGCAGCTTTAATTGCCGCATTGGAAGAAGAGTCAGAACAAACAAAAATCGGCGACTATTCCCTATTACGAAATGCGGCGCGGGCTCTGGGTAAATTGGGCGACAAACAAGCGTTACCAGCGCTGATTCGCTGCTTGGAATGCGCTGATTATTACGTGCGAGAAGCGGCGGCTCAAGCTCTAGAAATGTTGGGCAATCGCGATTCTATTGGGCCGCTAATGAAGCTATTGGATGGGGGCGTAGCTGTGGCTGTGCGAGTGCCAGGAAAATCGCACCTCGTGCAACCTTACGACTCGGTAATTGAAGCTTTGGGAACGCTGAAAGCGACAGAAGCCATACCGCTAATTTCACCTTTTTTAGAACATTCTGTGGAGCGGGTGCAGTACGCGGCGGCTCGGGCGATGTATCAGTTAACTGGTGAGCGGGTTTACGGAGAGCGGTTAGTAAGTGCTTTGAATGGGGATAATTTGCAGTTGAGGCGATCGGCTTTGATGGACTTGGGGGCGATCGGCTATTTGCCGGGAGCGCAAGCTATTTCTGAAACTTTAGCAGAAAATAGCCTGAAATTGATTGCGCTCAAAGGAGTTTTGGAGCATCACCTCACTCAACAAGAATCACTATCTTTATCAGATGAAGCTATCCGGGTTATGGATTTAATGGATAGTTTACTTTGACCAAAATTAGTTTGCAACAGCAATAGGATTGCTTTAGCGATTCTCAATTTTATCGCGTAAATTCAGGAAACAGCACTTTTCAGGAAACAGCACTGCTGTTTCCCTACCGCATATCTGTATTTCATGGAGTTAAGAACTGCTATTTTATCGCTTTTATCCGCGTGAATCTATGGCCGATTATTTGATGGAATAAGAAACGAGGCTTTAGGTACTAATTTTTATAAATTTCAGTGAAAATACTGAGGCTGGTAGCTGTTGTTGGTGAAACCGAGAGTGTTAAAATAGTATTATTATCTGGATTAGTTCTCAGTTAAAAAAGTTTGGGTTTTGACGGCGGGCGATCGCGGAATGCTGGGAGATGGTTGTGTAGCAGCTAGAAGTATAAATCGGGGGATTCACCATGAGCAACGATGCTTTAGAAGTCCAGGTGCAACATTTTGCCGCGCTTAAGTCCAAGTATAAAGCAACAAAATATGAAAATTTATCTCCTTCTAGTCTTCTGTATCTCATTCTGCGAAGAGCTGATTTAGGATATGAAATTACCGACTTCGAGTTGAATTGGTTACTAAACCAAGAGCTTTTGGAAACAAGAAAAGCTATCGAGCAAGAGCCACAACGTAAAGCTGAAGAACGAAAAAAACTAGATGCTAAATTTTCTCAACTCAAGTCTAAGTTTAAAGTAACCACAGAGCTATTCCTATCCAGTCCTGTGTATCCTATCCTTTGGAAACTTGACTCAGAAAATCAGCTAACTGACTTAGAAGTTAAATATCTCCAAAAACAGGGGCTGACTCAAACAGTTGCTCTCGCTGAAGATATGGCGCGATTTGCTGCACTAAAGGCTAAGTACCGAGCCACTAAACATCAAGACTCATTGCCTGAAAGTCGTCTTTATCACATTTTGAAGGAACTAGAAGCTGAAAAACCGTTACAGCACTTTGCTTAACAATTAGGTACAATAGTAGAGGTGGTAAAAAAGAGAAAAATGAAACCCTACTCCCTAGAT
>NZ_JAUBUG010000075.1:0-34041 GCF_036705345.1 Microcoleus sp. B3-D2 | reverse complement strand
ATTGAGTAAGATTTCATTGGGACTATTATTTCTACATTAAATATTAGTGTACCTCATAAACCTGGGATACGCTGTATCAAATCTCTCACGAATGAAGAAGTTTTATCTCTCTGTGGTTGGGACTATATCCTTGAAGCTATATTAAGTGCAACTTCATAGTAAATTGGTATAAATAAGCCTCCAATTTTGACCTATATCCCGGATTCTTAGCTCATGGCAGTGTTTGCCAATGCTCGGCATAGGTTTTGAATGAGGCATTCCGAGACTTTCACCCTGCTGCAAACGTCTAAGAAGCACACCAGCCTCTATGCGTGCTTCTTGACTAAAAGGTGGTGTTTTAACCTCACCCTGTAACTAGGCTAAAGGTTTATTGATTTCGTCCATATCGCCATTTATATCATATTTGATATAATTATAGGTGTCATCGCAGTCAAACCAGGGCTTGCAGCGGACAGTCTAAACACTCTAGTGATGGCTCGAAAACTAATGCCGCTGTTGAACGCAATCGTTATACCAACAGCGAAAAGTCTTTTGATATGCGATCGCATCGATCGAACTTTTCACAAGTTCGATCGCCCATTTCCTCCTCAACAAACAGCCGCAACCCCCAACTCTGTAATCGCAGCCTCCGGGCCCACCAAAGAAACATAGGGTTCTACAAAATATTTCTTCGCAGCATCCCGCGCTTGTGAAGCTGTCACCTGTGCAATTTCTTCTTGAAATTGCTGGTCAAATTGAATTCCCAATCCCAAAATTTCATACCAGCCTAAAACTTGGGCAATTTGCGAATTAGTTTGTTTTCCTAAAGCATATTGACCGAGCATTTTATTCTTGCAAGCTTGCAATTCTTCCTCGCTTAGTTCGGTGTTGGCGAGTCGATCGACTTCTGCGCGCAATCCTTCAAAAGCAGTCGCCGTATTTTCCGGCGCCGTACCCATGTACACGACAAACTGAGCCGTGTCCAAGCGCGTCGCGTAGAGCGCGGAAACGTCGTAAGCCAAGCCCCGCTTTTCCCGCAATTCCACAAACAATCGGCTCGACAAACCGTTACCCAAATAAGTATTGAGCAACTTAATCGCTGCATAGTCGGGATTTTTGACAGAGGGTGCGAGGTAGCCCAGCATAATCACTGATTGCTGCGTATCTTGCGCCGTAACGACCGATTGAGGGAATGGTGATAGGGGGGGTACGGTTAAAGTTGGCAGGGGTGTTAAAGGCGCTTTCCAGTCGCCAAAAGTTCGCTCGATTAGGGCGATCGCATCTTCGGTAGATATTCTGCCGGCTACAGAAATAACTACATTATCGGGACGGAAATAGGTTTTGTGGAACTGTTCGAGCTCGTTTCTGGTTAGCTTTGACATAGTAGCTTCCGTGCCCAAGGGAGAGAAAGCATAGGGATGTTCCTTGTACATCGCGTGCCGCAATTGCTCGAAGGCGATCGCAAATGGCTGTTCTTGTTGCGATCGAATTGCCGATATGGCAATCCGCCGTTCGAGTTCGACTTCAGCTTCCGGGAAATTGGGCGATCGCGTCAATTGCGCCGCCAACTCCAAAATCTCCTCAAAATCCGCAGAAACTGTCTTCAAACTCACTAAAAAATAGTCTGTAGTAGAGTCGGCGCTCAATCTCGCTCCCACCGATTCTACACGCTCGGCAATTTCCCGCGAAGACAGCCGATCGGTTCCCTTAGTCATTACCGCCGACAGCAAGTGACACAATCCTGCTTGTTCCGGCTGCACGTAGCGACTGCCGGCCCGCAGGAATATCCTGGCTGCAATAATATCCGCTGCTGGATTTTCTGCTGCCAAGACAACAATACCGTTGTCTAAAACCGTGCGCTGGATTTCATTTTTCATTGAATTCTTTGTTAACTGTTGACTGTTGACTGTTGACTGTTGACTGTTGGCTGTTGACTGTTGGCTGTTGACTGTTGACTGTTGACTGTTGACTGTTGGCTGTTAGTCATGATTATTCGTAGGATGGGTAGAGCGTGAGCGTTACCGATCATCCGATTTGAGATTGGCGATTTGAGATTTTAGATTGAGGGACAAATCTCAAATTTCCAATTAATAGACTGGGTTTCATGTCTCAACCCAACCTAGTTGCTGTTAACAGTGAACAGTCAACAGTGAACAGTCAACAGTGAACTATTATTAGATTGGTTTGAGTACCACGGCTGTATAGCGTCGGGGAGAAAGATATTGTTGAGCTAGGCGCTGGAGGTCTAAGGGCCCAAATGCTTTAATCCTGGTGGGATAGCTGAGCGCTAATTCCGCAGTGGCGATCGTATTGTAATATCCGTAAAGACCCGCGAGCTGTCCCGGCGTTTCGAGCGAGAAAGCAAAATCGTTGCAAAGCAAACGCTTACAGCGGAGCAATTCTACCTCGGAAACCGGCTCAGACTGCAATTGCCAAAGTCGATCGCAAATCCGAGATTCCACCTGTTCGACATCCTTCGCGTCCAAGACTGCACTGATAGTAAATAAACTCGATTCCCGTTGCAGCGAGAAAGTGCTGTCGATCGCCTCTACCAATTGTAATTCTTCCCGCAGTTCTCTGACTAAACGCGAAGTCCGCCCGTCTGCGAGCAACACTGACAGCAAATCCAAGCCGCAAGCACTTTGCAAGTGTTCAACTCCCGGGCCCGTCCAGGCCATCATCAGCCGCGCTTGTTCCAATCGGGGGAGACACAGTTCCTGACGGCGAATTTCTATCAGTGGCGGTTCCGCCTCTGCGGTTAATTTGGGACAATCCCACCGATCGGAAAACTGCTCGAAAGCTTTCCCCGTAATATCTCTAGCCTGTTGTTCATCAATTCCCCCGACTACCACCACAGTCATATTTTCCGGCTGATAGTGCGATCGGTGGAAACAGCGCATTTCGTGAGGAGTTCGCGACATCAGCAATTCTTCCGTGCCCAATACCGATCGCCTGTAGGGATGTCGCTGGTAAACTGTTTCCATCATGGCTTGGAAACCCAGCCAATCGGGATCGTCTTGAGCTTGACGGATTTCTTCGAGCACCACATCTCGCTCGCGAGCGAATTCCCGATCCGGAATCGAAGCCCGCAGCAGCAATTCTGCCAGTGGCTGCGCTGTTTCTGCTAAATAATCAGCCGCAGCGTTGACGAAAAAATGCGCGTAGTCGTGACTTGTAGCTGCGTTGGCGACACCGCCGCGATTTTCGATTACCTGGTCAAATTCTCCAGGGGCGATCGAATCCGTCCCTTTAAATATCATGTGTTCTAGAAAATGAGCCATTCCCGACCAAGAATCCGGCTCCAGCGTAGCGCCAGCTTTCACCCACACGTCTAGCGCGACCACCGGTGTGGCCGAAATCCGCTGGTGAATGACCGTTAACCCATTATTCAGCTTCCAGACATTGGCTGGGAACTCTAAAGCAGTGAGCAGTTGAGACAAGCTAGTTATTCTTAAACTTTAGTTAACTTCGGCTGCAACTATGGTAGCGCTTTACAGCTATGCGATCGGGATTAATTGATACAGAAATCATCACTCATCTGCCATTCATCCTTACTCATCTGTTGTTTTTTGCTTTTTGCTTTTTTTCAAGCAGTCTCAAATACTTACCCTTTTTTTGCTCAAAAGTCAATAGGTTGCGCGGGATATTAATGAATCAGTCGGGAGAAAGAGGATGTTATCAGAATATATCAATAAATTAAGAGATGTAAGAACACTAAAGACATTGAGAGGAGAAACGACAGATGGTAGCTACCCTAGAAGATACCAAGCGCCAAGCGATCGCCACTAAATTAGCAGACATGAAAGCGCTGCAAAACCTGTTGATCGCCAACGAGCAATTGTTCATCAATTCCTGCAACGACTCCGAACTAGCCCAGCGCTTCCGGGATATGCTCGAAGACGATCGCAAAAACATGGGCGTATTAGAAACTACGATCGTGCAATACGGCATTCAAGCCGAGCCCAAAGAAACCAGCGCAAAAATGATTGAAGAAGTTCAGAAACTCATGGAAGGTTCTGAACTGACATTGTTTGAAAAAGTCACCCAGCACGAACTGCTCAAACACAAACAAACCATGGCCGGTTTGTTAATTCACAAAGCTGCTCAAGTAGTCGGCGCTGACATCGAAGCTGCCATTACCCCGCTCAACACAGTTAACTTTGAGAACCGCGCTCACCAAGAACAACTCAAAGGAGTTCTTGAAATTTTAGGAGTGCGCGAACTGACCGGCAAAGACCCCGACCAAGGCGTTTGGGCTCGCGTGCAAGATGCAATGGCCGCCATGACCGGCATCATCGGCGGTGCAGTTACCCGCACCAAAGATGATATGAACATCACCGAAATCATCTCAATGGATCACCGCAAAACCGATACCCTCTTTATGGAAATCGCAAGCACCGACGATCCTCAAAAACTGCAAGAATTCTTCGGTCAACTTTACAAAGACCTCAGCGTTCACGCCGAAGCCGAAGAACAAATTGTTTACCCAGCAATTCGCAGCTACTACAACAACACTCAAGAACTGTACGACGAGCAAGCCGAAATGAAGCAAATGCTCGCCAAGATTAAGTCAATGGACCCCAGTTCTTCTGATTTCAAAGCCCAAATCAAACAGCTCCAAACAGCGGTTCAAGATCACGTAAAAGAAGAAGAAAACGATATGTTCCCTCAAATTCGCCGCAACTTGAGCGAAGCACAAATGGAACAAATGGCTACTCAATTCAAAGCAGCCAAAAGCACCATCCAGCAAGAAATGGCTAACCTGAGCTAATTCAGCAGCGAGCTAATGGTAGCTCTAGCTGAGCTCAAAACTAGCTAAACTGCAACCTATCAATCCCGCTACCCACGTAGCGGGATTAGTGTTTTGTGTAAACATCACCAATGTTCAAAAACTAATATCAAATCTGTTATAGCAATCCTTGCAGGAGTCGTAATTTTTTTACCCCGCCCCATCCCTCCCCTTGGAAAGGGGAGGGAGTAAGAAATTCACAAATGATTTAGGATTGCTGCATCAGAATTATTCATCTATCTATTCTCTTCATGTGCGTGAATCAGCGTCAATCCCTTGTCATCTGCGGTTCAGCAATTCTTTTTTTTTGCCCAGATGAGGGCATATAAACACAGATTAATGCAGATTAATTGTATAAATTTCGCTTGCACCGTCCGTGATTGTTGACCCTTCGGCGAAGCTGAGTGGGCATAGGTGTTGACTGGATTTTACACCCGACGATGCTACCGGATTTGATCTAACTAAAAAAATGAATAAACCCGCCCTAGGTAACGTGGTTCTGGGGGCGGGTTTATTTAGATTGTGAGTTATAGTCAGAGATTGTGGGTGAAAGTCGCCCTCACAAAATGCGGTTATTTCTATCTCAACTCGCGACAAATCTATCCGTTAATCACAGATCCGCCGTTGGGATGCAAAATTTGACCAGTCATGTAAGACGAATCTTTTGAAGCTAAAAACACGAAACTGGGGGCAACTTCATCGGGTTGACCGGCGCGTCCCAAGGCCGTGTCTGCACCAAATTTTTCCACTTTTTCTTCAGGGAAAGTGGCAGGAATTAGAGGGGTCCAAATCGGGCCGGGGGCGACTCCGTTGACGCGAATTCCTTTGTCAGCTAAACTTTGAGACAAAGAGCGGGTAAAGGCAACAATTGCTCCTTTTGTGGAGGAGTAATCTAGTAGTTGTTGATTGCCTTTGTAGGCGGTGACAGAGGTAGTGTTGATAATTGCACTTCCCTCTTTGAGGTGTTTGAGAGCGGCTTTTGTGAGATAAAACATCGAGAAAATGTTGGTGCGGAAGGTGCGCTCTAATTGTTCGGCGGTGATGTCTTCAATGCTTTCTTGGGGATGCTGTTCGGCGGCGTTGTTGACGAGGATATCGAGGCTACCAAACTCTTTAACGGTTTGTTCTACAAGGTTTTGACAGACGTTTTCGTCGCCGATGTCGCCGGCGATCGCAATACAGCGCCGGCCTTGTTGTTCGATCGCCTCTTTGGTTTTTTTGGCATCATCATCTTCGTTAAGATAGCTGATAACCACGTTAGCGCCTTCTTTGGCAAAGGCGATCGCCACTGCACGCCCGATACCGCTGTCTCCGCCGGTAATTAAGGCTACTTTGTCCCGCAATTTGTCGCTACCGCGATAGCCCTCCGCGAAGGACTGAGGTTGCGGGGTCATTTGCGATTCAATACCGGGTTGCTGTTCTTGATGTTGAGGCGGATTAATCTTCTGTTCGGTTGGCAT
The DNA here is from genome assembly GCF_036705345.1 of Microcoleus sp. B3-D2. Lineage (NCBI taxonomy): Bacteria > Bacillati > Cyanobacteriota > Cyanophyceae > Oscillatoriales > Microcoleaceae > Microcoleus > Microcoleus sp. B3-D2. The sequence goes on along the minus strand of NZ_JAUBUG010000075.1, from coordinate 27,813 downwards.
AAAAAAGTCCTCTACGTTCTACCTCCATAAATAAAGGTTTTCTGGAACTACGGAATCGCTCTTTTTGCCGATCGTGCCCTACTACTAAAGACAGTCATCCAAGTTTATGGTTGTGGAGGGCGGGTTTATCTAAGTTGTGAGTTTTCCTCAAAGATTGTGGGTAAAACCCGCCCCTACTAGCATCGGGATATATTTGTTGTAGAGGCGGGTTTCACAAAAAATATTTCCGGTAATTAAAGAAATCCATAAACCCGCCCCGCGAGCCTCTAATTATTGTCAAAACAGCAAAAAGCACGCCAAAACATCATTTGACGTGCAGTCTAAACAAGCTAATTGCTAATTGCTGAGTCTCAAACTAGAGACCCAACCTGACATTAAAACAAGGCAGTCGAATTAGTCTCAGTAGCAGGAGCAATTGCCGGTAATTTAGGGAGACCCTGCTGTGCTAAAAACACTTCAATCAGTGAATACGCCGAGAGTCGCAAATCTTCCACGTTAACAAAGTTGCTAACATCTTCAGTCTTATCTGCGATAAAGTTACCGATGCTGCTGGCCTGTACCTGAGCCACCGCTGAAGGGACGAAGTTATTCAGCACATCATCATTCGGGATGCTAGAACCAGTTACCACACCCGTGCCGCCAGTCAACGGATCGGTGCTAGCACCAGTTGAGTCTGGCGCCGACACGCCGATCGGCGTCACAGACGCATTCGGTCCCGGCACCGTTAAAGGAACAGGGTTGGGCCCGGTCGGAATCGGGAACGGGTTGGGAACGCCCGGAGCGTTGAAAACTTCCAATAGCGAATAGGTGCCCGGAGTTAAATTGGTGAACACGGCAATACCGTTAGCATCAGTCCTGACCAGAGGCTCGGTAGCAGGATCGTAGCGCCGGTTGTTGTTCAAATCCAAGGTGAACGGGATGCCCTCCAAAGGAGGCTCGCCCGCATCTCGAATGCCGTTGCGGTTGTCGTCGCGGAACTTCTCAACTGGCTCGTTAAAGCTAATGTCCTGGTCGTTGCCCACCAAAGCACAAGTAAACGTTTGGTTTGCGCCCAGAACGATGTCCAGTGGTTGAGTAGTTTGGAAAAAATTTGAAGGCGTGACTTCCCGGACTCGGTAAATACCGGGGGTCAAATTGCCAAACTCCCAGCGGCCGAACTGATCGCTGACGCTAGTGGTTTCTCCGGCATCGAGGGCGTTGTTACCGTTGCTGTCGAGGTAGATTGTGACCCCTGCGATCGGCGTTTCAAAGCCGTCTCGGTAGCCGTTGCCGTTCACATCTTGGAATTTGCACCCAGTGATCCGGCTGTTGGGGGTGTTACCAAAGACGACGTTGGCATCTTGAGTGCTGAGGTTGAACTGCACCCGATCCGCAGTAGTAGGACTAAAACCAGCTTGCGCGACTTCCCGAACCACATAATTGCCCGGTTCCAGGTTGGTGAAAGCGGCGCGTCCGCTGGCGTCAGTTACTCTCGACTGTTCGCCTGTGTCGAGGACGCCGTTGTCGTTGGCATCAATGTAGGCCGTGACGCCGGGAATGCCCACTTCCTGTAGAGTGTTGCCCGGTTCGTAACGACCGTTAGCGTTCTGATCGTTGTATTTGAAGATTGTGATGTTGGGGCGCGTATTCCCGACTGCACCGCTGCCTGGATTTACCGGAATCGAGGTGAAGAAGACTGCGGGTTCCGGGTTGACCGGGGGGAAGGGGGGCGGAAAGTTCGCCGAAACGACCCGCTGGCCACCTGCAACAGTTGGATCTGCCACTATGAAAGGCAGCGTTCCCTGCTGTCGCGATTCGGGCCCGGGGGCTGTGACTTCTACCGGGTTTTGGGTAGTGTTAATTGGTGGCTGGTTGGCTATGAATGTTTCAAAGGTTTCCAATACAGAGTAGCTGCCAGCTTTCAAATCTCTGAAGGTAGTCCTACCATCAGCGCCAGTTTTCTGCTGCGGTTCGCCCGTGTCTGTCTTGCCGTTCCGGTTCACATCGATGATGAACGGGATGCCCTCGAGAGGAACTTCGCCGGAGTCTTGTATGCCGTTGGCGTTGTCGTCCCGGAATTTGAAGATCGGGATTTCGTACAGGGGAGTGTTGCCCACTTGAGCGCAAGCCCAGATTTCGCCCTGGCCGAGGTTAATGTCAAGCAGGGAGATGTTGCCGGGGGGAGTGCTTTGAGGAAAATCTCTTTCTAACGGTTCGGTACCAGGCCCGTTGGCGCGCTCTTCCCGAATCCGGTATAGTCCTGCCTGCAAACCGGTGAATCGGTACTCGCCGTTTGTATCAGTTAAGGTAGTGGGTTCCCCTGTATCTAGCTGACCGTTGTTGTTGGCATCGATATAGATTCTGACGTTTTGCATCGAGGGTTCACTCCCGTCTCGAAAGCCGTCGTTGTCTACGTCGAGGAATTTGCAGCCAATAATCTGACCACCGGGCGGGATCGGACCATTGCCGAACAACACTGTGGCATTAGTGCCGGCAAGGTTGACGACAACTGGGTTAGGAGTTGTCGGGTTCAAATTGGGTGGCGGAATTTCCCTGACTGTATAGGTGCCTGGAAGCAAGCCTGGAAATACGAAGTTTCCGGTGGCGTTTGTCAACGTCGAGGGTTCACCTGGCTCGACAGTGCCGTTGTTATTGTTGTCAATAAAGATTTGGACGTTGGAGATTGGCGGTTCGCCTGCATCTCGAATGCCGTTGAGGTTGTTGTCGCGGAATTTGGTACCCTGGATACCCGCAGGAGCGTTGCCAAAATTGATGGTTGGCGGTAGCACTATTGGGGGTAATACAGGAGTTACCTGACTAGCATTTCTTTCTGCCATGATTTTCTGTTCCTTCACACCTAAATCTACGTAAGCTACAGGCTACTGTATCACTTTGTCAATCAGCAGTTAGCTGCTGCTAGCGACTGACGATCGCTACTCAATCATACATACGTCTACGTTGCTCGAAGGTTCCTCATCTAACATCAGGCTTACTCCAGCTTGGTCGCACGAGATTATATCAGGTTTTGAATAACGGTGGCAATTTGAGCGCAATATCTTCAAGATTTGCGCCCTGAGTTCTTCTGCCCCTGGACACTTGCTGTTTTGAGCTGGAACAACGTTAAAACTCACTGCACCTCGGTGACTTGAGCGACCATGCCACGAGGGCGATCGCACTTGGGGAATTGTCTGATAATTCCTAAAAACAGGTATGATACTGCCTCTGAATCTTGCTCCCCATATACAAGCCAGCTTTGGGGTTCCCGGAACTCTGGCTTGAGCGTTGGAGGTTGCCAACAATAGGGTATCACGCGATCGCCCTTTAACCTCTTCCGGATTTGTATCTGCGGTTTGGGATTCCGGGCGATCTAGTTTTGTGTCACCCTACATAACCTAGAAATCTCTCGCGCCCATCGGCACAAACAAGTGAGCGATCGCCCCATTATTTAATTCATTGGTATTGACAAAATTACCCACTTGTGCATTAGGCTCCAGACCGACATTCTGTTGCCCAAAGTTAGGAATACTGCCTAAATTTGCAAAAAATCCATCGCTCAAAAATTTACTAATTTGATAAGTATCACGACCCTGGCTCAAAAGCAAGCTATCGGTTCCCATATTGCCTGCGGGTGTGCCCGCATAGCTGTTGGCATCCGTTAGCGGGTCGCCCTTCAAGGATTTAGCTGACCTACCCTCAGCCTCTCCCGTCACCACATCGATGCTGCTAGCCTGAATATCTGCCGAGACAACAACCACCGTAGGGGGAGTCGTTAGAATGAAACCCGGCGGCGGAACTTCGCGGACCACATAACTACCTACCGGAACGTTGCGGAAGCTGTAATTGCCTTGAACATCGCTTAAGGTACTCGCTTCACCCGGATCTAAACTGCTGTTGTTGTTGAGGTCGATGTAAATAGTAGAGTTGGCGATCGGCGGTTCCCCGGGCTCTAGGATGCCGTTGGCATTAAAATCGTTAAATTTCACACCGCTGATCGTGCCCGTCACCAACACGTTACCAAAGCTGAGATTAGTGGCATTCGTGCCGTTGCCCACGGTGAGCGGAGTCGGATTGGGCGTGGTTTGTCGAAAACCGGGCTGCGGGACTTCCCTCACCACATAGGTCGCTTGAGGCAAATTGATAAAAGAGAAATTACCTTCGGGGTTTGTTAAAGTCGAAGGTTCGCCCGGATCTAAGGTGCCGTTGTTGTTGAAATCAAGGTAAATCGGCCAGTTGCCAACTCTCGGTTCGGTCGGTTCGTTGACACCGTTAGCGTTGAGGTCGTTGAACTTGAAGCCGCTGATGCTGCCGGTAGGAAAATTGTTGCCGAAATTGACGCCGACAGCGTTGGTATTGCCGGTTATGTCGATCGGGCCTGGATTTGGCGTAGTCTGTACCCATCCCGGTTGCTGGACTTCCCTCACCAAATACCGGCCCGGGGAAACATTCGCAAAAGTGTAGTTGCCTTGCGGGTTTGTGATGGTGGTGGGTTCGCCCGGGTCAACGCTGCCGTTGCCGTTGAGGTCGAGGTAAATTTGCCAGTTGGTCAGAGGGGGGTCTGTCGCGTCTCTGACGCTGTTGGCATTGAGGTCGTTGAACTTGACACCGCTGATGCTGCCGACAAAAAAGAGATTGCCAAAATTGATGTTGTTGACAGTGGCGTTGGAAGTAACGTTAACCGGGCCGGGGTCAGGTGTGGTTTGGATAAAACCCGGCTGCTGGACTTCTCTCACCAAATATGTCTCTGCGGGAATATTGACAAAAGCGTAATTGCCTTCAACATTTGTCAAAGTAACAGGTTCGCCGCCGTCTAGCCTGTTGTTGCGGTTGAGGTCGAGGTAAATTTGCCAGTTAGCTAGCCCTTGTTCTCCGGGATCTCGGCTGCTGTTGTTGTTAATGTCGTTGAATTTTGTGCCTGCGATCGTCCCTGCGTTGAAGTTGTTGCCAAAATTGATATTGCCAGCGTTTGTGCCGCTGGTAATCGTGATGGGTGCGGGATTTGGCGTAGTTTGGCGGAAGTTGGGCTGCTGGACTTCCCTAACTTGGTAAGTTCCCGGTGGCAGGTTGGCGAAGATGTAGTTGCCTTGCGGGTTTGTGAGGGTGGAAGGTTCGTTAAATTCTGGCTGGTCGTTGTTGTTGAGGTCGAGGTAAAGTTGCCAGTTGGGAATGGGAACTTCTCCGGGATCTGGGAGGCCGTTGGCGTTGAAGTCGTTGTATTTGGTGCCGCTGATGCTGCCGACTTGGAAGTTCCCAATGTTGACGTTGCCGATGTCTATTTGGCTGGCGGTTCTGGTGCTGGATTCGGACATGGTGTTGCTGGGGCCCAATGAACGCGGTTCAAGGTTTTCTGTAGGGCAATCTAGCAGTTTTTTTGCCAATTGCAGCTATTTGAGAGGGATAAATTTTTTTTAGGAAAGGGAAGGAAGGAAAAGTTGCGAGTTTTGATTTAATCTGGGAACCTGGCTCTGCCTGGGAACCAGTAAATGCCCGATGCCCCCTTCCCTATGGCGAAATTCCCAATTTTTTGCAGATTTGATGTACGATCGCTACCAGTTTTCCAGAGGTCGAATTCCCAATGTCCCAAAACTTGACAGCAAGCTGGAATGAAGCCCGCGAGGTTCCGAGTTTGCTCTTCGGCTGGAGTTTGTGCGGTTTATTGGTAATAGGATCGATCGCCCCTACTCCTGCTGCGGCACAGCTACCTACCTCCGAACAAGGTAACATTAATAGCCCGATCGCTCAAACAGGTGCGATCGTCCGCCCCGCCATCAAATTGGGCAGCCGTGGCTCAGAAGTAATCGAACTCCAAGCTGCTCTGAAATTATTGGGCTTTTACGCTGACACTGTAGACGGGATTTTCTCCCAAAGCACCGCTAGAGCTGTATCTCAGTTCCAGGAAGCAGCAGGCCTGGCTCCCGACGCCATAGTCGGTCAAGATACTTGGAACCGGCTGTTTCCTGCGACTCCGAGCGCCCTCGAAAACCCGATCGCTAACGATCCTGCCACTGCCGACAACTCAGAGATTAACCCCCAAGCGCAGCCAACTAATTTTCCGGTTTTGAGAAGACGAATGCGGGGGGCGGCAGTCAGAGATTTGCAAGAACGGCTGCGGGCCAAGGGATTTTTGCGGGTGAGTGCTGACGGCGTGTTCGGCCCGGAAACTCAAGCTGCTGTCAAGGCTGCTCAGCGACAGTATCAACTACCAGCAGACGGAATTGTCGGCCGCGCAACTTGGGAAGCTCTGCTGCGTTGACAGCAAGCGAAAAGTGCCGGGTGTGCACGTTGCGGTATCGGGCGATCGTACAAATTGTTAATAATCGCTTTTGGAAGTATTTCATCACATCAAAAAGTGTCAACTTTGGTAAACAAAGTGTTTTTATGCGCGCAGTTGGTGTTAACTTAAAAACATGAGGGGCAAAACCAAGAAGCACAAAAAACTTGGATAAAAATTTTAGAATTAGAGTATTTGTCCCGATCGGCTCTAGTTCGCAGGCAACGCCTGAACCGTGTAGCTTATTAGCAAAGAAAGGTTGATATTGCGATCGGGATTTGTTAAATAGCTTGAGGCTATTGGATTAATCAAAAGTTGCGATCGCACAACAGTCAAACACAGAAGTCTGAATAGACTCCGCTGATAGCTAGCTCGTATGCAGAGTAGTTGCAAAAAAGTCCACCTTAGTTGTAGTTGGCTGAAACTCAGCAGAGCTAAAAACCCACTTGAATCAACTTAATTTACAAACTTTTTAGGGTCTGGCATCCGATATGCTAGGCCCTAAAATTTTGTTGTTGGTTATTGGTTATTGGTTATTGGTTAAGCTCCTTTAAATGCCGAACAGCTTAGCGGAAAGGGATATGCCCAATGCCCAATGCCCAATGCCCAATGCCCAATGCCCAATGCCCAATTTCCAATAACTATTTAATCTCCTCAATTCGAGCATTCAAACCGTTACCGGTGAGCATTTGTAGCAATTCCTCAGCTTTTTCGCGTTCTCGAAAAGCACCGGCTTGCATCACCGATCGCCCGCTGGAAAAAGAGCGAAAAGCACCGGGAACGAGGGATTGCATTTTTTGTCGATCGCGCCAACTGTCGGTATCCACCAGAACTCGATAGCGCAAACCCAAAGCAGACGGTAGATCGAATGACGGCGAATTCTCCCGGGAATCGGGCAAAGAATTCCCCCCTAAAGGTGCAGGTACATAGCCGCCCCTTCCGATAGGAATGTTGCGGGCCGGAACCGGCAATCTACCCTCGGAAGAAACCGAACTCGAACTATCAAAATTGGGAGGAATCATTGATTGCTGTACCGAAATTTCCGAAACCGATCGAGAATTCGGATCGGGCACGGGAATTGCGATCGCCCCTTGGACTACCACTGAAGCAGCGGCATTTCTCGGAGAAAGCTCTTGCCGCAACTGGGCGCTTCGCGGTGCGGGTCGATTTTGCACCGGTCGCCTTGAAACGGCCGCAGGTGGCGAAATTGGCGCTCTTTCAACTCTGGGAGTTAGCCGCCCGGGAGTGTAAACCGGGAGAGAAGTGTCTGGGCCACCGATGCTGGGGGGTCGATCGGCCCTTAGCTGCAAAGCACTTCCCCCCATTGGCGGGGGGGTAAAAGTTCCCGCCACATCAACCGATCCCGTCGTCCGGCTGCTCAATAATTGATTGCCGTAAGCTGGGATTACTTGACCTTTGGCCGCATTGTTCACATCGTACTGCCCGTTGTTGCGAATGACATTGCCCCCCGGTTCGGCGGCTGTTCCCAAATCCGGCAGAGATCTCGCGATCGCCACAATTCCGTCCCGCCGGTTACTCTCGATATAATTGTTACGCAGCACAGGTCTAGCATTAGCTTGCACCACCACGCCGTCTTTATTGCGAGTAATTTTGTTACCGATGAGCAGAGGCGAAGCGTTCTGCGCTACATTCACCCCAAATCCCGTGTTTTCAAACACATTATCTCGAACTTCCGGCTGGGAACTCCCAAAAATCGTAATGCCGTTAGCTCCATTTTTCGAGAAAACATTCCCGCCAATCGTCGGCCTGGAAGTACCCACTACCGAAATGCCGTCGTGAGTGCTGCCAGAAAAAGTATTGTTGACAACCGTTGGAGAACTCGATTCGATCCACAAAGCGTAACCGCGATCGTTGGTATTCGTCACCGTCACCCCGCTGAGTCCCGCCCCGTCTGCGCCTAAAATCGCGATATTTTGACCCGCCGAAGTCGGACTGATAAAGTATCCTCCGCCTTTGATGACAATATTCTGACCCCGAGTGTTGGGATTTCCCTGAACTGTCACACTGGGCCTGAGCATTAATGGAAATTTTTCGCCGGTTTGCTCGCTGTAAGTACCGGGCGCTAGCAAAATCGCTGTTTTGGGCGGGGCCACGCTTAAGGCGTAGGTAAGGGTTTTAAACGGAGCTCGATCGCTGCCGTTGCCCCCCGTGTCGCTGCCGCCGGTCGAGCTGACGTACAGTATGTTAATGTCGCTCTGCGGGGTCTGAGAAAGTAGTTGCACTCCGGGTATCCCGGCAGCGATAACTGACGGTTGAGGGTTGCAAAAGGCGGTCATCGCAAAGACTAGCAGAAGGCAAGAACTTAAACCTTTGTTTTGCGATCGCTTCTCTTTGCGCCTGGTCTGTTGTGAGTAAATCAGCATAAAAAAACGCAACTTATCTGTAATCCGAGTTTCGCCTCCGGTGTTTCGTGTCAGGTTTTCACGATCGAAGTTTAAATACGGCCGCCTGTTTGGGTTTTCTTCCCTTAATCTTTTGTGTTGTTCTGCTAACCTCACGGCTCTCCTCCCAAGTGTGGTATGCAGCTTAACGATTTCACTCTCATCAAGTTTGATCTATTATGCTTCGTTTTTCTCAAATTCAATAAAACTTAAAAATTTTTCTAAATTAAATCGGTTGATGACAAACTTAGACCGGTCGCTGTACTAGAATCTAGACGGCGTGGGAGAATGTAGCGGTTTGACTGGTAGGATTAATTATAATTAGGGTGGTTCTGAATGACCGACAAACAAAACAGAACTTTACCTGCACAGCCAGCCCTCTGCCGGATTTTAGATGCAAATCTAGATCGATCGCGCGAAGGGTTGAGAATTATTGAAGAATGGTGCAGGTTTGGTCTCAACAACGCCGATTTAGCTGGCGAGTGCAAGCAACTGCGTCAAGAATTGGCTGCTTGGCACGTCGCAGAACTTCGCAGCGCTAGGGATACGCCGGCTGATCCGGGTACGGAGTTGACTCACCCGCAGGAAGAGCAGCGTTCGAGCATTCAGCAGCTACTGGAGGCGAATTTCTGTCGGGTGGAAGAAGCTCTGCGGGTACTCGAAGAGTATGGCAAAATTTACGATCGGAATATGGGCGCGGCTTTTAAGCAGATGCGCTATCGGGTTTATACTCTCGAAAGCAATTTGCTGGCTTACCGGCGCTACCAGCAGTTACTTCGATCGCAGTTATACCTTGTAACTTCGCCGAGAGACAACTTGATGGGAGTCGTGGAAGCTGCTTTGCAAGGCGGACTGACTTTGGTGCAGTACCGCGACAAAAGCTCAAACGACGGCGCCAAGTTGGCTAATGCGCGCCACCTTTGCGAACTTTGTCACCGCTACGATGCTTTGCTGATTGTGAACGATCGCGTGGATTTTGCGATCGCAGCAGATGCCGACGGCGTACACTTAGGACAGGGAGATTTGCCTGTGGCGGAAGCGCGCAAGTTGCTCGGCCCGGGACGGATCATTGGTCGTTCTACTACGAATGGCGAGGAAATGCAGCGAGCTATTGAAGAGGGAGCCGACTACATTGGAGTTGGGCCGGTTTACCACACTCCTACTAAACCTGATAAACAGGCGGCAGGTTTGGACTATGTGCGGTATGCTGCTGATAAGTCGCCGATTCCGTGGTTTGCGATCGGCGGAATTGATATCAACAACGTCGATGAAATATTGAATGCCGGAGCTCAAAGGGTTGCCATAGTACGCGCAATTATGGAAGCAGAACAGCCTACTTTAGTCACGCAGTTTTTCATCTCGCAGTTGATTCGGATGGAGAATCTGAAAGCTCAGAAAGCTTTGCACGGGAAAAGCTAGGTTTATTTGCGATTCGTAGGGCGGGTTTAGCACAGGAAATCTGTGCATAAAATATAATTTTGTTACCAAACCCGCCCTGAAAACTGATATTTTACTTATGATAAATCAAATTGCGCTGCAAGTTAACGGAGAAACCCGCAATTGTGCGATCGACACACCGTTACCAAAATTACTAGAACAATTGGGATTAAACCCGCGCTTGGTTGCTGTGGAGTACAACGGCGAAATTCTGCACAAACAATTTTGGGAAACTACACAGATGCAAGAGGGCGACATCTTAGAAGTTGTCACAATTGTCGGGGGAGGCTAGCCACAAATGGGTGACAAATTAAGCCTCTAGTCCGCCAGGGAATGAATTCCCTGGCTAATAGCGAAAGTCCTCTCAAGAGGACTAATGAGTTCTTCAGTCCTCTTCAGAGGACTTTAGCTTTGAGGCAGGGGTTTCAACCCCTGTCGGACTATCGGTTTGAAGTTAAGTTGTCAGTAATCTGCCGAACCTAGGAACCATAAAACTAAACTGCGACAGCTTCAGCCACGGGCTCAGCCACAGGTGCTGCTACAACAGGATAAATGCTGACTTTCTTGCGAGTTTTGCCTTTTCTTTCAAAAGTCACCACACCGTCAATCATGGCAAACAGAGTATCATCTCTGCCGATACCTACATTGTTACCAGGGTGAAATTTGGTGCCGCGTTGGCGGATCAAAATGTTGCCAGCTCTGACAACTTGACCGCCGTACTTTTTGACACCCAGACGCTGAGAATTAGAATCGCGTCCGTTACGTGTACTGCCTGTACCTTTCTTGTGGGCCATAATATCCTCAACTGTATTTACTATGTTTTATTCTGAATCAGTTTCGGCGGTTTGGGGAGTTTCAACAACTGCAGCAGTTAAGTCTCTGGCGGCTAAGACTGTACCGTTGACGCTAATCGAGTCAATCATAAAGCGAGTTGTTTCTTGACGGTGCCCTTTTTTCTTCCGAGTTTTCTTTTTCGGCTTCATCTTGTAGACGAGGACTTTGCGGCCCCGGAAATGCCGGAGAACCGTTCCTTCTACAGTGGCATTTTCTAGTAGAGGCTGGCCGATATGAACCTCGCCTTCGTGCTGGATCAGAAATACTTTGTCTATGGTGACTTTGGATTCAGCTTCAACGTGAAGCAGTTCGATGTCGTAGAAGCGGCCTGGTTCTACCCGAAATTGTTTGCCGCCGGTTTCAATGATTGCGTAAGTCATGGGATGGTGGTTGAAATTGCCGTACAGGTAGCTGATGAGTCATTGGTCATTGGTCGTTGTGGACTTTTGACTGCTGACTGCTCTCCAGCTTTTGGAATGTCTTAACCTGATCCGAGCCGGATTTAGACAGACAATCTACTATTATTGCGGATTCTTGTAGTTTTGTCAAGGTAAAAGGCACTTAATCTTTTCTAATTGTTAGTTTGAGAACAGATTTGTGGCGACGAACTACGGAATGCTTACAGAGTTAAATGTAGATTTTCTCGGATTCTCTCTTCTGAAACAGGGCAGGTAAAAATGGCAAATCGCATCGGCAAATTCTTAAATAGTGATATCAAAGAACTGTTTTCCGCCGAAGCAGCGGAGGGAATCGGAGAAGCTGGGAAAACAGCCGCCGAATTGGCAAAAATGTTCAAAGAACAAGGGCTGGACAATAGCAACTTGCTGCTAGAGGTTTTGAACTCTCCCTTAGCTCAAGTTGTGGGAACTGGATTGCCATTTATCGGGATGGCGGGGAAAATGCTGGCATTTTTTATCGAAAAAACTCAAATGCAGCCGACTTTAGCTGAGTGCATTTTCCTCGTCAGTCAGGCGGCTTATCTGGAAAGTTTTAAGGATTTTCTTGAAGAAGACGAGAATGTGTTAAATCGCATCGGGAAAACTCCGGTTTCGGATGGAGTTAAGCAGTTGCTTGAAAAATTGGCAGATTTAGAATTTAACGATAAAGCAGCCAAAGAAACTGTTATTTGCTTCCGCGATTCGATGTTAGCCACGGAATTTAACGTAGTGCTGTCAGAACGGCTACAACAAGCAGGACTAAATGCCGATGAAGCTCATATTTTGACAAAGAGAGTTGCTGCTAATACTCACCGCTATTTAATCGAAGCTTGGGCAGTTTCCGGCGATGCCATGAAACATCTCGGACAGCCTTCTATCAGAGAATGGCGGGAGGAACAAGAGAAATATCAAAGCATTGACAAATACCTGCAAGAACAGATTGCCTCTCTACCTCTAGAACCTGTATTTTCAGAAAATTTCTCATTCAAGGATGTCTACGTGCCTCTGAAGGCAAAGCCAATTGATAAAAAGGGCAATCGTGTTAAAAATACAGAACATTTCGATTTAGCAAGTTGGGCAAAAAAATTGCTTGAGGATGGCAAAAAAGAAAATCAAGTAATGTTTGTCGAAGCTGGACCAGGACGCGGCAAGAGCGTTTTTTGTCGGATGTTTGCTGACTGGGTGCGGCAACATTTGCATCCAGTTTGGACTCCCGTGTTAATTCGACTGCGAGATATTCCCATATTGCAAAAGAGTTTTCGAGAAACACTCAAAGAAGCAGTTAATGCTGGTTTTGCTAGCGATGACGGCTGGTTGACAGATAGAAACACGCGATATTTGTTTTTCTTGGATGGCTTTGACGAGTTGCTGATGGAGGGGAGAAGTAGCGGCGGTTTAGAGCAATTTCTCAAGCAAGTAGGACAATTTCAGTGGGACTGCGCTCAGAATTCGGAAATGGGACACCGGGTTTTGATTACTGGGAGAACTTTAGCTTTGCAAGGGATTGAAAGGCAAATGCCGGATAATCTGGAGCGAGTCGAAATTCAGGTAATGGATGACGGGCTACAGCAGCAGTGGTTGAGCAAGTGGGAAACACAATTAGGGGAAGAAACCAGCTCAGCGTTTCAGCATTTTTTGCAAGATAAATGTTGTCCAGAGCAGGTCAAATCAGACTTGGCGCGAGAACCGCTCTTGCTTTATCTGTTAGCAGCGATGCACCGAGATGGAGAGTTGAAAGTTGAGAATTTTCAAGGAACTAACAGCACTCAAGCAAAAATTTTAATTTACAACCAAGCTGTAAATTGGGTACTCATAAAACAGCGGTCTGACAACTTCAATAAGAGGCTCAATCAAGATTTGACAGGACTCGAAACAGAGGGTTTGCGGCGCATCCTGACAGAAGCAGGGTTGTGCGTGGTGCAGTCGGGAGGGGAATGCGCTCCTGTAACGATGATTGAAAAACGATTGAAAGCAGATAACTCGGTTAAATCATTACTTGAAAAAGCACGAGAACGGATTAACAATGATAATCCTCTGAGAAATGCTTTGGCGGTTTTTTATCTTCAGCAAGGCAGTAAAGAAGGTTCTGTGGAGTTTGTACACAAGAGTTTTGGTGAATTTCTGTGTGCGGAACGGTTGAAAGAAAGTCTGGAAGATTGGACGGAAACGCGAAAGAAAGGTAAAGAATTTAATACTAAAGACGATGATATGGACTGGGAGATTTATGATTTGTTGGGTTATGGGCCGCTGACAGAAGAAATTGTGGAATATTTGATGGGGTTGTTAACAACTCCGGCTGGTGCAAGGCAAGCAAGTCAGTTTGGCTTTGTGGAGTTATTCCAGCGTCTGGAATATTTTTATCAGCGGTGGTGCGAGGGGGAATTTATTGATATGCTGCCGGAAAGTTTGCCTCAGAAGAAGATGAGGCTGCTGCCCGAACAACTATTGAAAACTCAAAAATTGGGGCAGCGACAAATAGATATTTATGCTGGTTTGAATGTGATGATTTTGCTGTTGGAGTTGCATCGTTACGGTCAGCAGAGAGATGAATTAAAAGACAAAATAATGTTTTATCCTTGTGGGGAACCTAATGCTGAAGGTAAACTTGACGATGCAAGTCGGTTGTTGCGTCTCATCGGTTATAGCTGTTGTGTTGGGTATGTTGGCTTTCTCCAAACAGTTGGGACATTCCTCAGTGGCGCACACCTCAGCGGCGCAAACCTTGGCGGCGCAGAACTCTGTGGCGCAGACCTCGACGGCGCAAAACTCTGTGGCGCAAACCTCAACGGCGCAGAACTCAGCGACGCATATCTCATTGACGCAGACCTAAGTGGCGCAAACCTCAGCAGCGCATACCTCAACAGTGCAGACCTCAGCGGCGCAAACCTCAGCAGCGCAGACCTCAGCGGTGCAGACCTCAGCAGCGCAAACCTCAGCGGCGCAAACCTCAGCGGCGCAAACCTCAGCGGCGCAAACCTCTGGGACGCAAACCTCAGCCGCGCAAACCTCAGCCGCGCAGACCTCATAGGCGCAGACCTCAGCGACGCAGACTTCAGCGGCGCAGACCTCTGCCGCGCAAACCTCTGCCGCGCAGACCTTAGCGGCGCAGACCTCTGCCGCGCAGACCTCAGCGGCGCAGACCTCAGTGGCGCAAACCTCAGCGGCGCAAACCTCGGCGATCACACTTTGGGATATATCCGATGGGATGAAGACACAAACTGGGAGAATGTTCGAGGTTTGGATACAGCCGTTGGTGTTCCAGAAGCGTTAAGGCGACAGCTAGGAATGCAGTAGAAACCTTTTTCCAGGCTTGGCGTATCATTTTTATGAACAGGCTTTCCGGCCTGTTCCACAAAGACAGAATTTTCTTGTGGGGTGGGCCCGGGAGTCCGCGCCCGAAAGGCAGATCGACATACGAAGGTCGATCGACCTTATTTTATCCAAAAGGTCGATCGAACGGGATTCAAGCCGTCACAGAACATCTGCGCGATCGTAACAACTCCAAAGCTTGCTGTTTCACCCTACCTTCCATCACCTCTTTTTGCAAAGTAATAAAAGCCTCAAAATCTTCTAAACCGTACTTAGTCATCTGCAACTGCTGTCGCAACTGTTCTTCTGCCTCAACCGTTAAGCAACCTGTTGCCAAAGCTTTTCGGACAATTTTACTGATTAAAGTCATACTAGATTCACCCTGAATACACCTACATTAAAACACTGAAGTTTTGTCACCCGACTAACTCAGGTTTTAGTTTGTTTCATAATTACACTTCAAATAGGTTAAATCTACCTTAAGGTGTATGTAAATAAAGTTATTTTGGATACATCCAGGAAACTGTAGGGACTTTAAATGTAGAGTGCGATTAAATTGATCTATTTAGTTTTTGCCAGAGTATATTATTCTTCCCTTACCTTAAATCTCCCTTAAGGCATAATTTCAACACAGCGATTTGTGACATTGGAAATTGTATCGATTTTAAATGTAGAGTGCGTTTAAATTGGTATATTTAGTTTCTGTCTAACAACAGCCGCCATTCTCTGACAGCAAAAGGAGGAACCAGCAATTCTGTTTCTTTTTGATTTTTTACGGGAAAATTCAACAGCAAAGGTCGATTACTTTCCAATTGTGTAATTATTGATTTGAAATCGTATTCTCCGACATTAATTGGCAAACCAGACTCGTTCCAAATATCATTAGCATTGCCAATTTCGCGCTTGCCCGCCGCAACTTTCAGCGGAAACGGGTGCTGCAATTCTGTTCCGGGAAATCCTACTAATCTCAGATTTAAAGACTTTACTACTCCCGACTTGACTCGCTTGTACAAAACAACTTGCCATGCTTTGTCATCTGTATCACGCAGGCTTTGTACGGATCGGAACATTACTGTCTCCGCAGTTTCTGGATATTTGTGAATCGAGGCGAAAGCAGGCGGGCTAACCGCTAAGATTAGATACAAACACAAGCTAATTACAGTTAAAGCCTTGAAGAGGGAAGGTTTTGTACTGAGATTGTTCATAGGATGACCAAAATATCGCTTGTTACCCAAAAGTTTAATAGATAAAAAAGTAGGGTGCGTCGCACGCACCCTACTACTCATTTTAAACCTAGATGAATCCAACTGCCTGCTTAGGCGGGAAGAGCATAAAAAGCAACCCCCTCATCCCGGAAATCTGACCTCCCCTGTACCGCCCGCCGCTGCTCTGCGCTTGCTGTGAAAAAGTGTGTAATATTTTGCGAATTTTCCCGTTCCCTCGCCAGGTTGGTAAAACGATAGATGGGTATTGCACCCGGAACTGCCGTGCTATATGAATTGAAAACCTCCCCCTGATCGCGGAACTGGGGTAAGGTGCGAACAAACTGTATCTCACCAGGTTTATTCGTAAAGAAATAGGTTCCTGATGCCGTATTTAAGAAGCGTTGAACCTTTGCGTTACCGTCGCCTGGAGCAACAAATTCATCGCCTTCACTCTGGAAACGAGAAGGGTTGGTTAGTCGGTCACTTTTCTCTATTGGGTCTGTAGTATAAAAATGCCCTCCTGCCGTCTTGTCAAAGAAACGCGCGACGGGAATGCCACTACTGCCTGCTTGATTTACATTCGCACCTGTTATAGGGTCTTTCAAGGTCACACTGCCACTGGGAGTTGAAACCTGTAATGTGAAAGGCTGAGGAAGTTCGGTTAACGTATTATAGCTAGTCACGCGGACTACATAGTCCACACCAGGCACACTTGTAAGCGGGTTAGAAGCACCATTGAAGTATTGGGTACCAAAACCCGCTATTTTTGGGTTTGGGAAGCCGCCGCTATCATCATCCTGAGCAACAAGAAGAGCCCCATCAGCGACATTCGCACCCATGCTGCCATTGGGTACCTGAAAGACTTGCACGTAAGGGTCGAAGCTAGTGCTCAGATCTTTAAAAAGATCAATAGATATAGGCTGATTAACTAACTCTACGTCTAAGAGGTAATCTTTAGCGCGAGTTCTTGCAGAACCATCGCCAGGATTAGGAGTCGGGATATTTTTGTCAGTTGCAGTTAACTGATTTGTCACTTGAACTGATGCCATTTAAGCTGTCCTCTTAACTTTTCGGATAGCAGGTGTTATAAAATCCTGCCTTCTACATTTATAAAACACTCAATACCGATAAGTCACCTAACAGCTATTAGTATTTTTATTAGGTATTTTTCTGAGAACTACACAAAATTAAAATTATTTATTTAAATTTAATTAACAATACTTAGCGGTAATTAAACAAAATTTATCTTTAAAATATTGAATGAGAGCCTAAGAATGCTATTCTACCGTTTGTATGGGGGCTTGATGAAAGCCTGAAACCCTGATTGTATAGTTAGCGATTGAAAACTATCCTAAGTGTTATTATAAAATTAGTCCGCCTATGTACTCAATTTCGCATATTATACAGAAAGTTTCGGTATAACTCGTAGTTAGACCGATGAGGTAGCTACCACAGAATTACGTTGTCTATGCGTAAGCCCTGTGGGAGTATAAGGGTAAGGTGCGATCGCTAAGTAATACCAGTTCTTCAAAATCAGACAATAATCCAGTTGACGGGGTGTTTACTTATTATGAATATACATGACACACAGCGAAATAAACCTTTACAAATACCAGCACTGAAGTTTATAGAAGCTGAGGCTGGCTGGAATCTCCCACAGTTATATGCAGACTTGACAGCGGCCAAGCAAGAATATGTTACCAGTAGAAAGCAGCGACTCACCCCTTTAGAAAAAACGTACCTGCGAGGATTGCTTTGCAATTATAGTCCGTCGGAAATTGCCGTCGCACTCCATCGTGAATGCACGGGTATTAGAGTAGATTTATCAAGAGGGCTGTATCGCTACATAGAAGTTTTGACGCTGCAACAACCCAAAGACTGGAAAGAAATCCCCAGTATGCTAGAAAGATGTGGTTATAAACAAAAGAGTAGCGGAGAAACATTGCATTCTACATTGATAAATTCTGCCCCAACTCCCCAATTTTCCATCGAAAATCGAACTGAATGGGGGCTGGGGGTAGATACGTCTATTTTCTACGGACGTACAACAGAACTTGGTAACTTAAGGCAATGGATTTTACAGGAAAACTCTCGCTTAGTTGCTATATTGGGTATGGGTGGCATTGGCAAAACTGCTTTAGCATCTAAGCTAATAAATATGATTAAATACCAGTTTGAGTGTTCGATTTGGCTCAACCTCAGTCATTCACCTCTATTGGCATATACTCTGGGAAATTTAATCGAATGTTTATCCGATCAACCGCTAAGCGATTTAGAGAAATTGCGGTTAGTTAGTCACTCTAAAAAAAACTTTTTTCCAGCGCCGCTTGAATTTTTTCGGGACAGTCTAATTGCTTCCACAAATGCAATAGAACCGACAATCATCGCTGAGGCGATCCAGCGCCTGATTCACTGTTTACAAAAGCATCGATGCTTGATAATTTTAGATGGGTGGGAAGCTGTTTTCTGCACTAGGCAGTTAACAGGAAACTATCGAAAAGGGTATGAAGCATATGGGGAACTTCTGAAACAAGTAGGAGAATTGCAGCATCAAAGTTGCTTAGTGTTGACTAGCTGTGAAAAACCTAAAGAAATTGCAGCGTTAGAAGGTGAAAATCAATCTGTACGGTCATTAAGATTGGGTAGTTTGGGACAAGCGGCAGTGGAAATATTTAAAAATAAGGGTTTGTCTGAAGAAGGTCAATACTCAGAATTAATAGAGGCTTACAGCGGCAATCCTTTAGCGTTAAAAATAGTAACAACAACTATTAATGATATGTTTGGCGGAAGCATTGCTAACTTTTTAAGACATGGGCCGTTGCTGGGAGATTATAGCGATACGTTATCTCGGCAGTTTCATCGCTTATCAGCATTAGAAATTCAGTTATTACACAGTATGACGAAAGAAGTCAAGCCTGTTGGGTGTGAAAATTTGTACTCAAATATTCAGCAAGATCGGGATTCAGAATTGCTGAAGGCGCTGGAATCGCTTTTAAGGCGATCGCTAATTGAAACAGTCCAAGCCGAAAGTGAAACTCTGTTCGCGCTTCAACCTGCGATAAAGAAATATCTGATGTCTGTGGCAAGATTGCCTAAGCTATAAATAATCTACCGAGGTGCTATTTCCAATCGGTTTCAGCTTGGGATAGCACGTAAGCTGAAACATCGATAATTTGTTGTTCCGACAAACGATCTTTGTAAGCGGGCATAATACCTTGGCCATTGGTTACTAAGTTGGAAATGTTGGCGATGGAATCCATGCCGTATTTTTTTAAAGCTTTTTGTTTCAAGTTTTTGCCGCGCCTGATAATGTTGCCGCCGTTGATGTGACAGCCTGCACAGTTGGCGCTGAAGACTTCGGCTGCGGTTGCGGGATTTGTAGCTGTATCTGCGAGGGCGATTTGGGAATTAGCAGCGATTTCTACAAATGCCAGTGTCAGTATCAATACAAATGCGGCGAGAATTTTTTTTAAGTTCTTTAGCGAAATCATCTATTTGCAACTTGAAAAATAGTGCTGGATTTAATGATATCACTAAATACGGATTTTCGGGTTAACTCAGCTATTCATTCTTCCCAATCGAAAGTGCGGGAAACTGCTTTTTTCCAAAAGCGATATTTTTGCTCGCGAAGTGCGATCGGCATTTTCGGTTCCCAAGTACAATCCACCGCCCAATTGTCGCGCAATTCGGCTAGCTGACTCCAAAAACCTACCGCCAAACCGGCCGCATAAGCCGCACCGAGTGCAGTAGTTTCTGCTACCACAGGCCGCACCACAGGCACTCCCAAAACATCGCTCTGAAACTGCATCAGCGTGTGATTTCCCACCATACCTCCGTCTACTTTTAAAGACAAAAGCTGCACTGCTGAATCCTGATTCATCGCATCCAATATTTCCCGCGTTTGCCACGCTGTCGCTTCCAATACTGCGCGGGCAATGTGTGCCTTAGTCGCGTAGCGAGTTAAACCTGCAATTACTCCCCGGGCGCTGTCTTTCCAATAAGGCGCGTAGAGTCCCGAAAAGGCCGGAACAACGTAAACTCCGCCGCTATCTTCGACTGTATTTGCTAATGTTTCTACTTCCGCAGATGTGTTGATGATACCCAAATTGTCCCGCAGCCACTGCACTAAAGCTCCGGCGATCGCAATACTGCCTTCCAAAGCATACACAGCGGGCGATTCCCCCATCTTGTAGGCGACTGTTGTCAGCAACCCGTTTTTTGAAGGGACGATCGCCTCACCAGTATTCAGCAGCATAAAACAGCCCGTGCCGTAAGTATTTTTTGCCTCCCCGGGACTGAAACAAGTTTGCCCGACGAGAGCGGCCTGCTGATCGCCCAAAGCAGCAGCAATTGGAACACCTGCAAGCAATCCTTTTGCAGTTCCAAAAACTTGACTCGAAGGGCGAATTTCTGGCAGCATCTGGCGGGGAATTGCCATTATTTCCAAAGTTTCGGCATCCCAATCGAGGGTTTGCAAATCCATCAGCATCGTGCGGCTGGCGTTGGTAACATCGGTAATGTGCGCGCCGCCAGTCAGGTGCCAAATCAGAAAAGTATCGACATTGCCAAAAATAGCATCCCCTTGATTTGCAGCTTCCCGCAATCCTGGAATATTGTCCAGCATCCACTTAATTTTCGGCCCGCTGAAATAAGTTGCCAGCGGCAAACCGCATCGTTTTTGAAATCGATCTTTGCCCTTAACTTCAGCTAATTGATCGCAAATAAAGCGAGTGCGGGTATCTTGCCAAACAATCGCATTGCCGTAAGGCTTGCCAGTTTTTCTGTTCCAAACAATTGCAGTTTCGCGCTGGTTGGTAATACCGAGGGCCGCAATATTTTTCGGGTCGATATTGCCGATTTCGAGGGCATTTTTAATCACGCTTTGGGTGCGCTGCCAAATTTCCTCGGGATTGTGTTCAACCCATCCTGGTTGCGGATAGATTTGCTGGTGTTCTTGTTGGTTGCTGCAAATTATCTGTCCCTGGCGATCGAATATGATAAATCTGGTGCTGGTGGTTCCTTGGTCGATCGCTGCTACGTATTTTTTTACCAATTGTCTAAAATATTTTTAGTAATGAGGTCTTTAACGTATATGATACTGTATCTAGAAGTCAAATTAATATCAAAAACTTTAGCTTACGGAATTCCCCAAGTTGAAACTGGCAGATTTGCTGAGGCTCGATCGCACAATTAAGGTTATTGGCTTTGACGACGCTCCGTTTTCTCGTACAAGCGGCAGTCTGGTGTCGATCGCGGGCATAGTCTGCGGGGGAACTCGATTTGAAGGAATGGTGTGGGGACAAGTTTTCCCCGACGGATTAGATGCTACGGATGCTATTTCTGGCCTACTCCTCGGAGGCAAATTTCTGCCGCAATTGCATCTCGTTTTGCTAGACGGAATTGCTTTCGGTGGCTTCAATATTATTGACCTTCCCGAGTTAGCATCGCGGCTGCAAATTCCTTGCGTTGCTGTCATGCGCCGCCAACCAGATTTAGCTGCTGTTGAAAAAGCCCTCCGCCATTTACCAGACTCGGAATACCGTTTAGAATTGTTGCGCCGCGCTGGTAAAATTTACGCTTTTGAACCTTTCTTTTTTCAAGTTTGCGGCGAAAAACCAGAAGTAATTGCGCTGGTGCTTCAGCGTTTGACAGACACTGGAAAAGTTCCTGAAGCTTTGCGTTTAGCTCATTTGATTGGTGCGGCGGTAATTAATGGAGTTAGTGGCAGTTCTGCTTGAATTATTGTTAAGAACGGGCAAGATGCCCGTTCCACAAAGAGTAAATTTTCTTGTGGGGTGGGCCGGAGATCCCGTTAAGAACGGGCAAGATGCCCGTTCCACAAAGAGTAAATTTTCTTGTGGGGTGGGCATCCTGCCCGCCCATGAAAGGCTTATTGACAATGGTGCAATATGTCAGTTTGTACTCGCTTACTTACACAATTTCGCCGTCCATTTCACCGAATTCGATTTTAGTTCCCAATGCCAAAGTCAGGGTACTTTCAGGTTCTACCATTTTTATATCGCCTTGAATGTCTGTAGCCCACCAAGCGCGATCGCACAAATTGGTCAATCCTAACGAAAGCTCGTTTCTCGATCGAGAAGTAACTATAGCTACAAGACCGTTAGAGGCTGCGGCTGTTAAACTCGGTATGTCAGAGTTGAATAGTTGAGTTCCCGCACTCAGAGGAATAACTCGACTGCCTAATTTCAGAGAAAGTTGGCTGCTGGTAAAAGAATTTACTGCGGGCTGATCTGATATAAAGGTAGGCGGAATATTTGCTGGTGTCGGGGCTGGCAAGTCAGAGTTTCCTACTGTAATTGTACAGTTGCCGATTTTCTTTTGGTCGCCCGATCGCAAATAACTCACCGCCCCACTATCAACATTCTCGCAAACAATTTGACCTGCTTCCAATTGAAACCGCATGGCCAAGGGCGAAACATTAGGAATGCAGATAATAGACAAATTTTCATCACTGCCAAAAGTGATCGGTTCCGATCCCAGAGTGAGAGTGCGATTTGCTCCGGTATCGTAACTAATTACCAGCCAAGCTTTGTTGAACAAAGTTTCGGCTACAACTAGCATAATTCCAATCCAAAAACCGATCGCAGCACAGCCAGCTAAACGGCCCGCAGTACCGGATAAATTGTAAGCAAACAGAATAAACAAACAGCCGCCCAAAACTCCTCCAACACCGCCGCCTCCCGTGCCGCGAAGCGCTCCCAAATTAGGAATCCGCTGTGCAAGTCCAAGTCCTAACAAACTGCCAGCTATTCCCCAGCAAATTACTCGCAATAATTCGTTGTTTCCGTCGCCAATTCCGCTGTAAATACCTTCTGCGATCGCCCCAGAAATCGCTCCTGCTATTAAACCAAACAATCCGCCATTTTTTAAAGCCTGTTTAACTTGAGGCTTGCCTTTGATATAGTAATAATAGCCGAACATGATAGCAGTAGCAATGCCACCGCCTACCAATCCAAACCAGCGAGCTGTGGACAATACACTGTCAAAAACAGATTCCGAACCAGTGAGCCCCTGCATGAAAGGTTCGGTGATTAGATTGCCGGCGAAACCGCCGACAGCACCGCTAATGCCAAACTGTAAAGCTTTTTTAAGGGCTGATAGATTTCTTTTCACGGCGCACCAGATTAAAAGTGAGAGTCAAATCTAGCTACAAGCTCGAAAGTTACGATTTCCGACGATCTGATATCTTGCACCATTATCAAGAACAGGCGATCGGGCCTGTTCCACAAATACAAAGAGTGAGTTTTGTTGTAGGGAGTAGGGGTTGGGTAGGAAACATTGGTGTCAACTTAAGCTTTTAGTCCGCCAGTCCTCCCGCTCACCCGGCAGTCCGCCAGGGAATGAATTCCCTGTCTAATAGCGAAAGTCCTCTAAAAGAGGACTGAATCATTCATTAGTCCTCTTTTAGAGGACTTTCGCTTTGAGGCAGGGGTTTCAACCCCTGACGGACTATCGGTTTTACCTTAAGTTGACACGCATTGGGCAAGATATCCCGCCCGTCCACGACTTATTGAGAATGGTGCAAGATGTGAGACGATCGCACATCTCCTCCTCTATCTCCGGCCTGTCTCCCTTCCCTCTCAGGGAAAAGTCTTTGAGCGTTGCGCCGTCGCCCGCCACAAATCCCCCTTAATAATCTCTCGCCTGTAACCCTTGCTGCGAGGGAATTATAGCGATTTTTTGTCCGTGAAATTTTAACGCAGAACACCCTAGCGAGGGCCCAAATATGAAAAGGAATGTTACAAACTATTACAGTAACACTCAGAATGTGAACATAATGCCTCAAAATACTTGCGAGAGGTAGTTGTGTCAGAGAAGCAATATCCTTACTAACTGCCGGACAGTCACTCGATCGCCACTAAGTGGCCTGCTGCAATCTCGATCGTAAATTAAAGATCGCATCAGTCATTTGTGGTATTGTAAGCGACAGGCTTAGTGCGAGCACTCACAACCGCACCGGCGTGAAGAACGAGCGCCGTTAAGCACCGAAGGCAGTCACCCGCCAACAACTTCAACAGTTGCTGAGTGTGGAAAGTCCAGCCTTCCCGGTCAAAGCTCCTGCCTGAGCAGGAAAGATACGGGACGCAAGCGCCCGCCTTCGCTAGCCCAGCGCAGAGCAGTTCATATAGCAAAATATCCAGCGGGTACACACAAGATGAGTATCGTCACCAAATCAATCGTCAACGCAGACGCCGAAGCTCGCTACTTGAGCCCAGGTGAATTAGATCGGATCAAGAGCTTTGTCACCTCTGGTGAACGCCGCGTCCGCATCGCCCAAATTTTGAGCGAATCCCGCGAACGCATCGTCAAGCAAGCAGGCGACCAACTTTTCCAAAAGCGCCCTGATATTGTTTCTCCCGGCGGCAACGCTTACGGCGAAGAAATGACCGCAACTTGCTTGCGCGACATGGATTACTACCTGCGTTTGATCACCTACGGAATCGTAGCTGGCGACATTACTCCGATCGAAGAAATCGGTATTGTCGGCGTCCGCGAAATGTACAAATCTCTCGGCACCCCGATTGAAGGCGTCGCCGAAGGCATTCGCGCTATGAAAAGTGCAGCAAGCTCGCTGCTGTCTGGAGAAGACGCTTCCGAAGCTTCCTCTTACTTCGACTACGTTATCGGTGCGATGCAGTAAGGAATTTCGATTTTAGGTTTTCGATTTTAGATTAAAAAATTGGAGGTTGCCGGCAACAAGTTAAAAGCTTTTGCAAATAACCAGCCAGTTAAAAATCTCAAATCTCAAATCCCAAATTCCAAATTCTAGCTCCAAAATTGGACTGACTCAGCCACTTTCTAGGAAACAAGACAACCATGCAAGACGCAATTACCGCCGTTATCAATTCCTCTGACGTTCAAGGTAAGTACCTGGACATCAGCGCTCTAGACAAGCTCAAGAACTACTTTGCTTCTGGCGAACTGCGCGTCCGCGCCGCTACAGCCATCAGCGCCAATGCAGCCACAATCGTCAAAGAAGCAGTTGCTAAGTCTCTGTTGTACTCTGACGTGACTCGTCCCGGCGGCAATATGTACACCACTCGTCGTTATGCAGCTTGCATCCGCGACTTGGACTACTACCTCCGCTACGCCACCTACGCTATGCTAGCTGGCGACCCTTCCATCCTCGATGAGCGCGTGCTCAACGGTTTGAAAGAAACCTACAACTCCTTGGGCGTGCCCATCGGTTCTACCGTACAAGCAATCCAAGCAATGAAAGAAGTCACCGCTGGTTTGGTCGGTTCTGACGCTGGTAAAGAAATGGGCGTCTATTTCGACTACATCTGCTCTGGCTTGAGCTAAGACTCAGGAAGAAGGAAGAAGGAAGAAGGAAGAAAGAAGAAGAAATAACATTTATTTCTTGCCTCTTTTAACTTTTAACTTTGGACTTGTTACCTTTGGCTTTGAAAAGAGGTCAGGGAAGTTGAGAGTGATTGCTAGACCGTCAAAGGCTTGTCGAGAAAGCCCGACGAGTTTTAACGAGCTAGTTTTGACTCCTAACTCCCTGCCTTCAATCTTTAAAAAATCCATCTAATAATCTGTAAACCTACTCAGGAGTTAGTTTCCCATGAGAATGTTTAAGGTGACTGCTTGCGTCCCCAGTCAAACTCGCATCCGCACTCAGCGCGAATTGCAAAATACCTATTTTACTAAGCTGGTTCCTTACGACAACTGGTTCCGGGAACAGCAAAGAATTATGAAAATGGGCGGCAGAATTATTAAAGTGCAACTGGCTACCGGTAAGCCCGGAGCTAATACAGGCCTGCTTTAAGAGCCGAAGCTGGATTAGTAGAGGGGTAAGAGGTCGCATCGACCTCTTTTTTGTTTGTTATTTTAAAGGAAGAATGTCCAGCGTTGTTAATCTAATCATTGACAAATATTTCAATAAGCAGAAAGTATAACTGCGATTATGGCTAACAAAACAGCAAGCATTTGTGGTAATGTAATAGCCTCTTTCAAGAATAAAGACGATAATAATATAGTAATCAGCGGGTAGATAGAAGTAACACTCACTACATTGGCAACTTCACCTTTACCAAGGGCTATAAAAAATACTAATGATGCCACAGTGCCAGAAACGCCAACTACCATCGCAAACAAAATTCCCCTAACATCTCCCTCAAAACTAAAATTATTAGTGTGGAAAATAATAAATAAAGTAGTTAAAATAGCGCCAATTGCTTCATAAACAAAAGCAGTTTTGTAGTCAATATATTTAGTCGCTAAATTGCCAAAAAATCCCCACAAACCATATAATAGCGAGCAGATTAATGCGTAAAATAACCAATCTGGTACTTTAGCCATCTTTGTTAGAGTTTATGGAGATCATTCTAAAATCCTATGGCTAATGACATTCGACGCTTGATTCCCTTTTTTGACCCCAGCGCGTCTCAATGGGCCGCTGAGGCTCGGTGGCTGAGGTGGCTGACTTTTCTGTGGCTGTTTGTAGGGCTGACAGCATTGTTTTCGGCTTCCTATCCCATTGCAAATTATGAATTTGGAGACGGCCTTTATTATTTTAAACGACAGCTAGTCGCAGTGGCGATCGGGCTGGCCGGCTTTAACTTGATGGTGTACTCCCCACTGCGCTACATCATGAAAACATCTCAGTTAGGTGTTTTGTTGCTGCTGGGATTGCTCTGGTTGACCTTAGTTCCGGGAGTGGGAACCACAATCAACGGGGCGACTCGCTGGATATCTCTGGGCCCGGTTCCGATTATTCAACCTTCTGAGTTGATCAAGCCGTTTTTTGTTCTCCAAAGCGCCCGCATTTTCGGCAACTGGTCCCGGTTGACGAATAAAGTTCGGTTAACTTGGCTGTTAATTTTCGGTGCAATGCTGTTGGGAATTTTGTTGCAGCCGAATTTAAGTACCACGGCTTTGTGCGGGATGACTTTGTGGTTGGTGGCTTTGGCTGCGGGCTTGCCTTACTTGCAGTTGGGCGCAACGGCTATGGGGGGAATGCTTTTAGCCGTTTTAAGTATTAGTTTTAGGGAATACCAGCGCCGCCGGATTATGTCTTTCCTCAATCCTTGGGCAGATCCGATGCAAGACGGCTATCAGTTGATTCAAAGTCTTCTGGCTGTCGGTTCTGGGGGTATCTGGGGTGTGGGTTTGGGGATGTCCCAGCAAAAGTTATTTTATTTGCCTATTCAGTACAGCGATTTTATTTTTGCTGTGTTTGCTGAGGAGTTTGGCTTGGTGGGAGGTTTCTCGCTGTTGCTGATGTTGGCGGCTTACTCTACTGTGGCGTTGAGGGTAGCGATGAAGGCTCGAAATAGTGAGAGTCAGTTGGTGGCGATTGGGGTGATGGTGGTGATGGTGGGACAGTCGCTGCTGAATATTGGGGTGGCGACGGGGGTTTTGCCGACTACGGGTTTGCCGCTGCCGTTTTTTAGTTACGGGGGTTCTTCGATGTTGGCGAGTTTGTTGTTGTCCGGGTTGCTGATTCGGGTGGCGAGGGAGAGTTCTGAGGCTGATGTGGTTTCTTTAAACGGCCTCCGTGGAAAGCCGGGAAAGCCGAACTTGCGATCGAACAACGGCACTACACAAACCGAATAATTTGTCAAGTTATTTCTTTGACGCGCGGGTAGCTAGAAACCGGGTTGTTTAACCAAAATATTTGCTTAAAACCTTCAATAAGAGTCAAAAAACCCGGTTTCTTTACCTTATGGTGCCCTGTCATTCCGCGCGATCGACTATTTCCGCCCGTCACCTTTATTGGGCGGTTCTTCTTGTTGTTCTTGAGGTTTAGCTGTAATGTCAGTTATAGCAACCGCCAAGGCGGTTAGGATGCAAGGCGTAGGACATCTAAGGGTCGCATCACGTAAACAGTCAAACCGCTCTTATACCAATTTCCTAAAGTAGTGCTACAATTAGTAAAGGTGATTTTTGTAAGTTAGTAGCCAAACAGAAGGAGG
>NZ_JAUBUG010000074.1:0-34145 GCF_036705345.1 Microcoleus sp. B3-D2 | reverse complement strand
TAAGTTAGGAGTTGGGATTCAATCAACTCTCAGCAAAATCTTTCATTATATCATAAAATTATTTTGCAAGAGGTCTATTATAAAGGTTAACAAAATGGCTATTTCTAGCTGTAATCCCAGAATTATGAGAATTAATAACTTCTAAATCTTCGACTTGAATATAACTAACATTTTGTAACAAAAATGCACCTTGATCGTGAGGATAATGGGATTTCTTACCAGAGGGAGGCTCTACTTTAACTGCATCCGCATCAATAATAACTCGTTCTTCAGGATAGGCTCGATAAGTAATCCAAGCCTTTTCTGTCCCTGAATTTTTAGCTTGAATTTGTTCAGTTAGGCGATAAGTTCCAGCCCGAATATAAACTGCTTCACCCGCTTTTAATACCGACGCTGCGTGATTAATTGTTGACCAAGGATGCTCAAGTGAACCGTTATTTGTATCACTGCCATTTGGTGCAACATAAAAAACATGAGGATGGATTTGTGCTAAAGTTCGCGATGTCCAGCAGCCGCCACTAATCGCCAATAGCAATCCTGCTAATACTAACGTGATGAACCTATGAACGGTTTTTCTAATCATGAAGTTTTTTTAGGTAGCATTTAATCCTCACTGTTTAAACATTAAAGCACTTTCGTAATTTTGTAAATCTAGTAAGTAGGTAGGCGCTGTAAAACACAATTATGTTAAGGATTGTAAAGTCTCCTTAGCCCTAAGCGTGGCTAAGTTAGCCCTGTTGACATATTGTTACATAGCTCGGTTTAATCCCGCTTACCTACTTATAATTTCAATTAACCTCCAGTCCCGCCCTTAAGAAACTATGCTGTACCCACAATTACAGAAATCCCCCTAGCCTCTTTTTCAGGATGATGCCAGGGGGAGCGAAAGGCTCTGACGTTAGTTTTTCAAGTTGTGTGTACAGGGTAGCCCTTAAGAAAGGCGTGCCGGGGAATAAGCGGCCCTAATCGTCAAACAGCAGACTGGTACTACATAAGACGTTAAGTTGACACGAATGCTACTCGGCGACTTCCGCTTCAGCTTCCGCTTCAGGTGCATCTGGCACATCTTGCTTGATTGTCAAATAGCGAATCACTTCTTCGCTCAGACGCATCGCACGCTCTAGGGTAAAAATTGCAGCGCCCGGAGCTGTATAGTTCATTTGAACGTATACTCCGTCCCGGTGCTTGCCGATTTCGTAAGCCAAACGGCGCTTGCCGCGGTGCTGAGTTTCTATGTTTTCAGCACCTTGATCGCGCAAAATAGTTTGATATTTAGCGATCGCCTGGTCTGTCATTTCCTCACCCAAATCAGGGCGCAGAATGTACATAGTTTCGTAAATAAACGGTTTCATGGCAATAATCCCCTTATGGACAACAAGGCTTCTCACGAAGCAAGGACTTACTATCATATCCCAACAATGAACAATCTCAAAACTAAAAAACCAAATTCCCCAAACAACACTCCCTCGCCGTGGAACACCCTGTGGACGTACAGCATCATGAGCGCGATCGCACTTTTAATGCTGTTTCCCTTGCTGTGGCTGCTCAGTACCTCCCTCAAATCCCCCAACGAAAACATCTTTCAATTTCCCCCGCAACTGTGGCCACAACAGCCAACCCTCGAAAACTTCATCAAAGTTTGGCAAACCAACCCCTTCGGCAGTTACCTGTTCAACAGCACCCTAATTGCCGGCCTCACAGTTAGCATCAACGTCCTCTTTTGCGCCCTCGCCGCTTACCCCTTAGCCAGACTCAAATTTCGCGGCCGCGAAGCCATCTTAATCACCATCATTTCCACAATCATGATTCCTTTCCAAATAGTCATGATTCCCCTATACATATTGACTGTACAACTCGGACTAAAAAATAGTTATTTAGGGGTAATCTTTCCCGGACTAGCCTCAGCCTTTGGCATATTTTTATTGCGACAAGCATTTCTAGCAGTTCCCAAAGAACTAGAAGAAGCCGCGCGCATCGACGGCTGCAGCGAATTAGGCATTTGGTGGCACGTCATGATTCCGGCAATTAAGCCAGCTTTAGTCACTCTAGGAATTTTCGTATTTATCGGTTCTTGGAGCGACTTTCTGTGGCCGCTGCTAGTTTTAGACAGGCCGGAATATTACACTTTACCTTTAGGGGTAGCCAATTTAGCCGGGACTTTTTCTTTAGATTGGCGTTTAGTTGCGGCGGGTTCTATTATTTCTATTGTTCCTGTTTTAGGACTATTTTTGCTCTTGCAAAAATACATTGTGCCAACAGAAACTGCTGCTGGAGTCAAGGGATAGAATCAAGATAAACAATCGGCATTTATCCGCGTTCATCTGCGGTTAAAAATTAAAATCTTTTAAACTCACAACTCACAAAATTTATTTGTGAGGTAGGAACGGCCAGAAATTC
The DNA here is from genome assembly GCF_036705345.1 of Microcoleus sp. B3-D2. Lineage (NCBI taxonomy): Bacteria > Bacillati > Cyanobacteriota > Cyanophyceae > Oscillatoriales > Microcoleaceae > Microcoleus > Microcoleus sp. B3-D2. The sequence goes on along the minus strand of NZ_JAUBUG010000074.1, from coordinate 31,748 downwards.
GCTGGATTGTTTACTGCGCTGCGGTTGTAGATACTATCATCGCTTGTGCAAATGCGATCGATGCCCAAGACTGGCAAAAATTGCGATCGCACCTAGCCAGCGAAAGAGATATCGACTCTTCGGAGTTTTGAGGAATCAAACAACCTGTGGTAATTGTCAGCGACAATTCTGAAGTGCATCGCTATTCGCGGGGCAAATCGCAATGAAATCTCATTCACAACTGAAATGCGAGCTGATTTTTTCTAACTAAAATTTTCCTCCTACCTAGGGGTAAAAACTGCACTAGGGTAAGCAATTCGCTTGTGATTGAACTGTTCCCAAACCCGCACAAAAATCTCCGCAATTAGAGACATATCCTCCCGTGTTAAACCCGAATCAATCAACTGATTATCCTGCCAGCGAGCCCTCAAAATCCGATTAACCATATTCAAAGCCTCTTCATGAGTAGCATCCTTGAGCGATCGCAAAGCAGCCTCGCAAGAATCCGCCAGCATCAGAATCCCCGTTTCCCGCGACTGCGGAATCGGCCCATCGTAGCGAAAATCCTCCTCCCTCACTTGGCGACTTGCGATTGCTAACTTTGAATTATTCGCATCTGGCAAAGCAATCTTTAAATCTTCTATTTCTTTTGCAGCAATTTGCTGCGCTTGGTGGTAGAAATAAGCAATTAACATTGTACCTTGGTGCTCGGGAATAAACGCCTGAATTGCCTTCGGCAATCGATGCTTCCGCGCCATCACCAAGCCCTCGCTAACGTGCTTTTTGATAATCTCCGCGCTCGCCCAAGGGTCATTAATTTCATCGTGTTTGTTGCCCCCGCCCATTTGATTTTCACAAAATCCGAGGGGGTCGTGCATTTTTCCAATATCGTGGTATAATGTCCCAGCTCTGACCAGCTCAACATTGCAGCCGAGTTCCCGGGCCGCAGCCTCCGCCAAACTCGCCACAAACAGCGTGTGCTGAAAAGTCCCCGGAGCCTCGGCAGCCAGTTTCTTCAACAGCGGGCGGTTGGGATTGGCAAGTTCCGCCAGCCGAGTCGGCGTAATCAAGTCAAAAACGTGTTCCAAATAAGGGCTGATGCCGATCGCCACAACGCTCCAAGCCAAACCGGCCAAACTTTGCGCGCCCACAGTACCGAGCACGACGTACCAAATCGCACCGACAGCGGCGCTGGCAATCAAAGTCCCCACCAGATAAACCGTGCCCTGAGTCAACCCAAGAGCCAAGCCCAAAAGAGCCAATTCCTCGCGCGATCGCAGCCGCCCGGCCATAAAAGCGCCCAGCAATCCCCCCGCCCCGCTAGCGACTAAATGAATCAACTCCACATTTAAGCCAACGGGCAGCAGCACCGACAGCAGCCCCACCACAGTCACTCCTACCGCCGAACCGTAGAAGCCGCCCGCTAAAATCCCGATCGCCGGCAAACTCGTCCAAGGCAGCCCCAAACTCACCAGCACCGGCGCGCTCAAAGTCAGCAGCAGCAATAGCAAATGATCTCTGCGGCGCAAGCGGTAGTGCCTTTCCACCAGCAGTACGATCGCAATTGCCCCCGCGACTAAACAAACAAAACCCGTCAGCCCCAGCCAATTCACCCCCCGCCGGCTTAAACCAAAATAGTCCAGCAACACGAAATCCTGCTGCGAGATCTCTTGTCCTTGTGCAACAATTATCTCGCCCCGATCGACTGCGATCATCACCGGTTTCACCTTTTGCGCCGCTAATTCAGCTAACTCTTTGGTTTCCTCGGGATCTCTCACCAGATTGGGCTGCAAAATGGCTGTTAAACCCTCAACCGCCAAAGCTTGGGACTCTAACGGCACTTCCTCAGCCACTTGCAACTTCACAGCTTCTTTCAAAATCTCCTTTGGCAACCCCTGCGGGATACCTTGAGCCACCATCCTTTTTGCCGCCCGACTCATACCGGTTTGGGTTTTCTGCCAAGCTGCATCCGACAAATCAAACAGCGAAGTATCGTAAATCTGTGGGAGCCCCAAAACCGAGGGTTCTCCCAGCGCCTCCACAGCTTTGAGATAGCGGCGGCGAGCAGAGGAAATACTGTCTGTGAGGCTTTGAAACTCTGCTGCCCGGACCGATCTGCTGTAAGCTTGCAGTTGAGCGATCGCATCTTGCTGAGACTTGTTATCTGTTGCCGCAGCAATTGCGGGGGAATCCAAACTCAATCGCTCGGAAGTTGCACTTGTGTCACCCGCTTGCGCCACAATAGATCGCCACTCCCACTCAGGACAGCCGCGCAAGTAAACCTGAGCCGTATTTGAGAGCACCGAGGGACTCGCAAACGGAAACGGGCCTACCGCTTCCCGCAGCTCGCTTCCCTGCTGCAAAAATTGTTGTAATTCTCGATAAATTTGTCCGTCAACTGCTGGATCGAGCATTAATATCGCTACAGCTCCGATCCGCGCTGCTTTCCGCTGTTCTTCAGTAGTTTTGTAATCGGGGATGCTAGCACTAGCAGGAGCCTTAATCGTCTCAGGAGCTTTCGTCCCCACATCCAGTTTCGGCTGGTTGTAGAAGCGGTGGCCCAGAGTGCTGCTTAGGGAAACTACCGCTACGAGCGCCAACATAGGGGAACGAGCTTGATTTTTGAGGCTTGATTTGGACGTTTTACTTGTAAATCTAAAAGTAGTAAAAGTCTCGGGAAGAAGCCATTTCTGGTGCGACAAACGGCTCAGGAGAGGCCCGCCAGCGCGTGAGGTATCTGCTTTGCTGCAGCCATTTTGCACTTTAGCAATCTGTTGGCGTAGTGAGCGCGCAGCCCCTAGCTGCTCAATCTGCCGCATCAATGAGGAGAGCGTATTCATTTGTGTCGAAGATATATCACTGTTATCCAGCAGCTTTGTCAGAATTTCTGACTGTGCATCTTGATTGATTTTATCCGAACTACCCTGGCTGAATATTCAACCCTCCAGGCTACTTTGCCTGACTATCGCCAGCAGTTGGCTTTCCTAACGGTGGCCAACAACCCAAGCAGCTTCTTTGCTTCCCTTGTCCATCTTGAACAGAACTTGCGCGCGAGGGCTAAAAACCCCGTTTCTCCGTAGATTCTTCGTTTCCCAACCCCATATTCTTGTTTAAACCTGGCTTGTTGGGGCAGGCGCGTCCGATTTAATTTTTCACTTTTTAATCTTTAATTGTCGCTCTCCTTCCACTTTCGCTTTTGACTTGTTAATGGCTAATTGCTAATTTCTGGTTTCCCCTTACCGTTAAAAGCTCCAAACTTTATATTTTACGAGGTCTAATGACATAAGGTGCAGCCACCGATCGGGCTAGCGCTGCGGAATCCAGTCCGGCATCGGGCCTGTAAACTCCCGCCCAAACAGCAAACAGGTTATTTGCTAACTCTACAATTTTTGCATCGCTGCCAGTTCCCCATAGCGAAGTTTCTCGGCCGTCGGCTAGCTGCTGGGATTTAACGTCAGGCGAAGATACCTGTCGCCATTCTACAGGAATCGCAGCAACGCCGTTATAGGCTCCCGACAAAGCTCCTGTCAAAGCGCAGGTGAGTTGTCCAGCTATGCCACAGCGGGCGGCCCGCACCACTGACAAGCGCAAGTCTTCTGGGGTGTTTAAGAAGCAGTAGAAAGCTAAGGTAATGGGAATGAAATTTCCAGGGTTAATTGACTCGGTTTGTAATTTTTTCTCGCCTTCGTCCTGTCTTTCTCGCAAAGCTGTGGCGCTTTTGCACAGGTGAGTGGTGGCTGTTTCTAAATCGGCTCCCTTTTCTAGTAGTATTTGCACTTGCAGCAGCAGCTCTGTTAAGGCATTATCTGTTTTCAGGTAAGCAAGTGTTTGCTCGATCGCTGTCGCCGGGTCAAGTCTTTCTTTGAGAGCTCGGGCGATCGTATATGCTACTGCTAAAATTGCTGTTTCCCATTCTGGCTGGTTTTCATGATGCCAAACCTCTATCGCCAGCATGATTTTTTCTCGCAGCTTGGCTTTATTTTCGTGAAAAAACATCGCGGATGGCAGCGCAGCAACGGCAGCTTCACCAGGGTTAAGCAGGGTTTGAAACTCACTGTTGCGGGGATGGTAAATTTCCGACTTGGCAAATGCTTCCCAAGTATCGCGCCAATCTTTTAAATCTAAACTTCTACACCGAATTAAACTTTGAGCGCACGCTACCGCAAGTCTCCCCGATTCGGATGAGTCTTTGGCACTGAGGATTTTGCTGTTGAGAGAATTCAACGCCAATGTTGCCCCACTTAAGGTCAATTTTTGGTGTTTCGTCAGTTGTAAAATTGGCTGCAAGTCTTCTGTTTGTGGGGGAATACCCACGAGTTGCCTCTGGTATTGCAGGCCTATAGAGTCTCCTAAAACTGCCCCCAGGATGGTTCCTTGAAACTTGCTCAACAGGGAATGCCGCATTTGAATTTAACTCAAGTTGTTAGTAATTGGTAATCGGTAATTTAGAATTCTTCCTGGTTTGCTTCTTTGCCTAACTATTGTTATTAATTTTAATTCAACCCAAACATATAAGGGCTGGTTTTCTATCTAAAACCTGCCCTCATCCGATCGCTACAATCGGTAAATTTTTAATTTTTAATCAAGTAACTAACTAGAGCTTGCAACCCCAGCCGATAACTTTCTGAGCCAAAACCGCTGATTTGCCCGATCGCCACTGCTGCGATAAACGAGTGGTGGCGAAAAGCTTCCCGCCGGTAAATATTGCTCAGATGAACTTCTACCGCAGGGATATTCACTGCGGCGATCGCGTCTCTAATTGCCACACTCGTATGAGTATAAGCTCCAGCATTAATCAATAAGCCTTGGTGCTGCCCTAACATCGAGTGAATTGCATCCACCAAGACCCCTTCATGATTCGACTGCTGAATTGAGACTTGCACCTGGAGGGCTTGCGCTTCTCGTTCTAACAACTTGTTGATATCATTTAAAGTCGCAGAACCATAAACTCCAGGTTCTCGCTGACCCAATAGATTCAGATTAGGGCCGTGAAGTACCAGGATATTTAACAATTTTAAAATTTCCAGCGCAACAAAAACTATGAGAGTTTTGACATGGGATTTAGAACCAGTCTGCCACCTCAAACCTCAAACCTCAAACTTCTAATTCAGTCCCGACTACCTGCGATTCCTGGGTTGGTTGACAGGAATACGAATCGGCTCGAGTTCCGGTTCAGGTTCGGGACTCAGCAGTCCTTCTATCAGCTTGCGAACCCATTCTTTAATTTCTTCCAGCACCTTTTCAATGTCTTCCATTGAACGGATAGCTCCTTTTTTTATAGTCTAGATTGCTAAACCGACGGCTAAATATCTGAAAATAAGCAAGCACGACTTTGAAACCAAAGGTCAAACTTGCTTTCTCACTTGCTGGTTATTTTGAGCAATGGAGAGAGTCAGTATATTGGCCAATCAGTCCTATCTTATTATCATAACGAATCTTTACAGATAATCAATAGGCCAGCGGAATATTGCCGAACTATCTCGGAGTAGAGAGTGTTAAATAAAGCTTAAGCTTACGGTTGACTGTTGACAATTGACCAACCGTAGGATTTTTTCTACGCTTTTGCCAACAATAATTTACGGCGGAGCCGATCGAGCGCCGTACAGCTACTCAGATTCCGAATCCAATCGCGGCCTCTGGCATCGCCAAAGCGGTATTCAAAACTTTCTGCGTCGCCGTGGGGGCCCGCTAAACCGACATAAACCAGCCCGACAGGTTTAGCGTCTGTGCCGCCTTCGGGCCCGGCGATGCCTGTAATGCTCAATCCCCAACTGGTGTTGAGGCGAGATCGCACTCCCGCAGCCATTTGTTTTGCCACTTGGTGGCTGACTGCCCCAAATTCGGCTAAATCTTGCGGATTAACACCTAATAATCCTTCCTTAACCCGATTGTCGTAAGAAATAATCCCGCCCAAAAAGTACCTCGAACTCCCGGCAACACCAGTCAGCATCGCTCCCAACCCGCCTCCCGTGCAGGATTCAGCCACGCTAAGAGTTTCGCCAGCCAACAGCAGCAATTTACCGACAGTCGAGGCGAGGGTATCGGTATCGGCACCGTAACAGTCTAGGCCAGCAATCTGCAGCAACTGTTGTTCGATCGGCTCAATCAAGTTTTTCGCAGCCACGGAGGACTCCGCGCGGGCCGAAATCCGCAGTTTGACTTCGCCGTGATTGGCGTAGGGAGCCACAGTAGGATTAGTTAAATTGAGAAAACTATCTACTTTTTCCGCCAATGCCGACTCAGCAATCCCCCAAAATTTCAATGTGCGGCTGTAAATAGTGGCGCTGCACCAGCCGCCATTTTTCAGGTAAGGAACAGCGGTTTCTTGCCACATCAAGTGCATTTCCGCCGGTACGCCGGGAAATGTCATTACTGTCACGTTAGAAACCGGCTGCCAAATAATACCCGGTGCAGAACCGCTGCGGTTGGGCAGAATGTCCGCAGTTTCTGGAATTAAAGCTTGTTTGCGATTGCTGGGACTCATGGTGCGTCCCCGCTGGGCAAATTTGTATTCGATATCTGCGATAATTTCCGGCTTTTCTATTAAGGGAACCCCAAAAAAATCGGCGATTGTTTCGACTGTCAGATCGTCTGGTGTGGGGCCCAGGCCTCCGGTGAAGAGCAAAAGCTGCGATCGGCTGACGGCGATTTCTAACACTTGTTTGATACGTTCTGGATTGTCCCCCACCACTGTTTGATAGTAGTGAGGGATTCCCAGACTCGCTAATTCTTTGGCTAAAAACTGGGCATTGCTATTAAGAATATCGCCTAACAGCAATTCAGTGCCAACACAAATAATTTCAGCAACCATTCAATTTTAGATTTTAGATTTTGGATTTTAGATTGGGGAATTGGGCATTGGTAATTGGGCATGGGGAATTGGGCATTGGGCATTGGGAATTATTTTTATTCCTTCTTCCTTCTTCCTTCTTCCTTCTTCCTTCACCTAGCGTGTCTCCAAACTTTCCAGCTAGCATATCCCAGCAAACTTGTGGCACCCATAGCGTAAATTACGCCGCTGGGAAGCGAAAAAGCTAGGGCTAAACTTCCTACCCACAGTGTCAGCGAGTAAATAAATAAAACCGCAAATCGATGGGATAGTCCGGCTTCTAGAAGTCGGTGGTGGAGGTGGCGCTTGTCAGCAATAAACGGTGACTTGCCGTTGCGAAGTCGATCGAGAATCACCGCCGACATATCTAAAATCGGTACAGCTAAAATTAAATATGGCAGCAACACAGAAGTAACAGCCGTAGTTTTAACTAACCCAATTACTCCCACTCCAGCGAGAGTAAACCCGATAAAATAAGCCCCGCCATCTCCCATAAAGATTTGAGCCGGATTGAAGTTGTAGCGCAGAAATCCCAAGGCCCCGCCAGCTAAAGCCGCTGCAATCAGGGCCGCCGCCGGTTGGTGCATCGCCAGACTGACAATCAGCATTACAACTGCTGCAATCCCTGAAACTCCGGCAGCTAAACCGTCCAAACCGTCAATCCAGTTGATGGCATTCGCCATGCCTACAAGCCAAATCACGGTAATTGGCAAGCTCAGCCAGCCAATATTAGTCAATCCCAGGGAGGGAACTGTGAGAAACTCAATTTGTACGCCTGCCATCCAAACGATGCTGGATACGCCAATTTGCATGAGCAAGCGTTTTAATGCCGAGAGCGAAAATAGGTCGTCTGCTAAACCGATGAGGAAGAATCCGATGCCACCGAGGGTGACTCCCCAAATTTCGTATTCGTCTTTGGGATTGAGAACTTGTCCGTTAGCATCGATGAAGCCTCCTGAGAGCCAGACAAATAAGAGGGCAGTGATAGTGCCGAGAAAGATCGAAACTCCTCCCAAGCGCACCATCGGGCGCTTGTGGACTTTTCGCTCGCCTGGCCGATCGACTCGCCCGCTTTTGAGACCAATTTTTTTGACTATTGGCGTACTCCAGAGGACGATGATCGCAGAAACCAGAAAAGCGAGTATGTGGTACAGATACTGGTACGGCATCTGAAATCAATTTTAAATAGTGCGGGGCAATTAGTCTGTCAGGCAGAGTCTACTACATTTCAGATGGCTTGTAACAAGGAAACATCTTGAAGAGCGACTGGGGGTTTGGGAGTCGGAGATTTGCCGCAAGGGCAGTTGCCCTGGGGCGAATTGTCAGGTTTTTCATTCATAACTCTCGAATTAACGATTTGAAATATCGAGTCTTTCGCGAGCAAAAAAGTCGATATTTGGCGAGCGGGCTCAGTTGAGCGGTATCTTTCACAACCGACAAATACCGTTAGTCAAACCAGCCCCGCCCGACAAATATCTTTACTAAAAACCGTATTGGCGATCGATATTTTTGGTGAAAACCGCTTGTCAATATCGCTACCGACAACTCTCAATCTTTTCCTGCTCTTTTACCCTTTTACCCGTACACTTCCAACTACCAATTCCCCATTGCCGATCAGGAAAATTAAGCTAATGCCGGCACTTTCAAGTACAAGTGGGGATATAAGGGGAAGCGATCGCACAGTGCTGCTACTCGACGCAGGCAGTCGGCGGCGACGCTTTCATCATCTGGATTTAGCAGGCGATCGGCAATAATATTGCCTATCTCGGTAAATTCTGCTGTTCCCATTCCCCTGGTGGTCATCGCCGGCGAACCGAGTCTCAAACCGCTGGTGACAAAGGGCGATGCCGGATCGAAAGGCACGGTATTTTTATTAGCAGTAATATTCACACCGCTGACTAATTGGTCCGCTCGCTTGCCTGTCATGTTTACCGATCGCAAATCAACTAGCATTAAGTGATTGTCCGTGCCGCCGGAAACGAGTTTTAAACCCCGCTGCTGCAACTGTTCCGCTAAAGCGCGCGCATTTTCAATTACTTGACCGGAATAAGTTTTAAATTCAGGCTTTAAGGCTTCGCCGAAAGCTACTGCTTTGCCCGCAATGACGTGTTCTAAGGGGCCACCTTGAGTGCCGGGGAAAACTGCTTTGTCAAACTTTTTACCTAATTCCGGGTCATTAGTCATAATCAAGCCACCACGGGGGCCGCGCAGGGTTTTGTGAGTGGTGGTGGTGACTGCATGACAGTGGGGGAGGGGGTTGGGGTGATGCCCTGTGGCGACTAACCCGGCGATGTGGGCGATGTCGGCGAGCAGGTAGGCTCCGATTTCGTCGGCGATCGCTCTAAACTTCTCAAAGTCGATAATTCGCGAATATGCTGAATAGCCACAAATTAGCAATTTCGGTCGGTTTTCTTTGGCAAGTGCCAAAATTTCGTCATAGTCGAGCTGTTCTGTTTCTTGGCTGACGCCGTAGTGAAAAGCTTTGAACCATTTGCCGGATACGTTGACCGGCGAACCGTGGGTCAAGTGTCCGCCGTGGGACAAATCCATGCCCATAATTCCGTCTCCGGGTTCCAGCAAGCTCAAAAATACTGCAAAGTTGGCTTGAGCGCCGGAGTGGGGCTGGACGTTGGCGTGAGCGGCTCCAAATAGCTGTTTGGCGCGATCGATCGCGATTTGCTCGATGCCGTCGATAAATTCGCAGCCGCCGTAGTACCGTTTCGCTGGCAGTCCTTCGGCGTATTTATTGGTCAGCACTGAGCCTTGAGCTGCCATTACGGCTGCGGAGGTAAAGTTTTCGCTGGCGATGAGTTCTAGGTGGTCTCGCTGCCGCTGGAGCTCTTGCCCGATTAAATCGGCAATCAGCGGATCGGTTTTGGAAAGGAATTCTAAGTTAGTGTCCGTCACAATAATCAACCTCTTGACAGTTTTGGGATTGGGAATTGGGGATCTTATACCGTACTACGGATTTCGCACCATTGACATAAATATTACGTTGTGTTCAGGTTAAGCGGTTTGTCCCCAACTCCTGACATACAATGAAATTACTGGTGTGAAACCTGCCGGAGGTATCAAATGTTAGTCATTTTAATGGAAAATCAGATGCTTGCCCCTCAGTGTGTTTGCCAAAGTTGTTTGCTGGCAGATCGCACTGGCCAACCGCGCTGGAGCGGTGGAGAGCTTCGCTGTGGACATCCAGTTGCTAAACCTACGGAAAATTTGCCCGATCGGTACGAGTGTCAAATGGGCTTCGTCATTGCCAATATTAAATAAGAAAGCCTGCCGTTGGTAGTTGAGGCTGCTCCCCGCTGAGTGAAAAGCAAGTTCCGGCAGAGTCGAAACACAAACCCTGCTGCTGCGTTATCCTGAGTTTAATGGAATTAATAGTTAATCGATCGACTCAGGAGAGTTCATTATGACTTGGCGCGGGTCTACAACTGTTCGAGACCGGATTTTTGCTTCTTTGCCTTATTTGCTCCCGTTGGTTGACGGGCTTGCCTTTGGCAGGTTTCTGTTTCAACAGTTTCCTGTCCTGCAACTGTTGTTGATACCGCTAGCTCCATTGATGCAAATTTATAGTTTGCCCTTTGCTAGCTTGATTATCTTCTTTGCCCTGTATTTAGGAGTAGTTAGAAACGAAAACATCAGTCACTTCATTCGTTTTAATGCGATGCAGGCGATTCTTTTAGACATTGTTTTGATGCTGTGCGGCCTGGTTTTGCCGATTTTTTCTAACGGCGTCCAAGTCGCCTTTATTGCGGAAACTCTTTATAACATGGTGTTTTTGGGCGCTTTTGCTGCATTTGTCTATGCAGTCGTGCAGTCGCTTTTGGGACGCTATGCAGAGATTCCTCCGCTTTCGGATGCTGTTTATATGCAGGTTCGTTAGTCAATTGGCAGTTGGCTGTTGACCGTTGACAGTTGACAGTTCGCAGTTGTTAGTTGTTAGTTGTTGGTGATAATCACCAATTACCAATTACCCATTACTAATAACTACTGTATTTTCAAGACTGCCGATGCCTTCAATTTCGATGCGGACTCGATCGCCTATTTGTAGCGGCCCTACTCCTTGCGGAGTTCCAGTCAGTATCACATCGCCTGGAATTAGGGTCATTATTTGACTGATGTAGGAGACGAGAAAGTCTGGGGAAAATACCATGCGATCGATCTGGGATGACTGTACCGGTCGCTCGCTCTCATTGACAAAAGTCTGCAATTGTGCTGCAGGACTCAGTTCGCGGACAATCCAAGGCCCCAAGGGACAAAAAGTATCGAACCCTTTGGCCCTCGCCCACTGGTTGTCCCGCTTTTGCAAATCTCTGGCTGTTACGTCGTTGGCGATAGTATAGCCCCAAATTTTGCTGTGTGCTTGTTCGGGAGTGCAGTTGGTACAATGTTCGCCAATTACCAGAGCCAATTCTCCCTCGTAGTCTACCCTTTCCGACTGCTGCGGATAGCGAATCGCTCCACCTGTGGGGATGACAGCACTCGGAGGCTTGAAAAACAGCAGGGGCTCAGCAGGTACAGGGGTTCCCATCTCGGCGGCGTGATCGACATAATTTTTCCCTACGGCTACAATTTTTGAGGGAGAGCACGGGGCGAGAATTTGGTAAGTATCTGGTGAAAGTTCCAAATCAGTTGGTTGTCCTTTTAACCAGGGCGGTGCATCAAATACTTGAACGCTGTGGCCCAGTTGCAGTAAACCGTAATGGATGTGTCCTTGTGTTGTTTTGACTCGAACGTAGCGCTGGGCCATACTATTTTAGATTTTAGATTTTAGATTCTAGATTCTAGATTAAGAGGATATAGGCATAATTGCGGAAAATTAATTTGTTTATGCCCGTTTAAGATTTTCGCTGTGCAATTTTGCAACCGCTTTCTGTACAAATGCCGTGCAGCGGTTTGTCCCAGGGGTCAACTGGTAGTTGGGGGAGCAAGGCAAATTCAAAGATTGTGCCGATCGTAACTTTTGATTCCCACTCAGCTAAACTGAGCATTCGATCGTAATAGCCACCGCCGTAGCCCAACCGATAGCCGCGAACATCGCAGCCTACTGCGGGTACGAGCATTAAATCTACTTCTGAGTGGTCTATTTTAGGAGCATCCGGCAGGGGTTCTAGTATGCCATAAGCTCCACTATGTAAAGCATCTCCGGGCTGCCAGATGTGCCAGGATAGCTCTTTGCCCACACAGCGGGGAAATCCCCATTTGCGGGGGGTTACAAATAGGGGACTTAAATCTGGTTCTTGGCGACAACTGAAGTAGGCGAGGATTGTTTTTGCTTGGGTGAATAGGGGCGACTTTTGCAGATGATTGCAGATGCGATCGCTCTTTTGTCTCCATTCTTGTGCTGATAGGGATTTGCGGGTGTTGAGGAGCGATTTTCTTAGTTCGGTTTTAGTTAATGAAGGTTCAGCAGTATTCATATTTGCGATCGAATCTCTCGTTTGACTTCCAGTCCAACACGGCTTGAAAACCCCTGTCTTACAGCGAAAGTCCTCTTTTAGAGGACTACAATTAATTGCATCTTCATCACATTCTGTAGTCGGTTTTAACCGACTTTAGCTTTGAGGCAGGGGTTTCAACCCCTGCCGGACTGTCGGACTGTCGAAAAGTATCAACCAACTGGATTGGAGAGCACATATTGTCTCACCACAGGACAAACACTGAATAGCGTTTCATTCTCCTGTTCTTCTATTTCAACGAGCGATCGCCTCCCCAAAGATTGCAGCCCGTTGAATAAGTCGGAGGGCGATAAATCGGCATCTTGTAGCAATTGCTCTATTGAAACTGAATTTGCTTCGCGGCTGAGGCGGCAGATGAGGTTTTTTTCTAATTCTGACAAACGATTTATCTGCGGGTGCAATGTTGCTGCCAATTCTTCCCCTAAGAATAGCATATCATATTTTAAAAATTCTGCAACCCTACCTCGGAATATTTCTTGAATAGTGGTGGCGACTATTTTTAACCACAATGGATTGCCTCGGTAGGTGTTAATTAAGTTTTCCCATGTTTCGGGATTGAGTAAACTTTTTTGTCGGCAAATTTCGGCTGCTGCTGCACCTATGCCTTTGAGTTGCAAGGCGCGAACTTGTGATTTTTCTCCTTTTAACGCAGTAATTTCTCTGGGTGGTTCCCAACTATTGAGGATTAAGCAACTGTTGTGGGTTGTTTCTCCGATTTGTCTGAAGAGGATGCTGTAATTTTCGCATTCGGCGCGGTAATTTCCTGCTAATTTTCCGCTGCTGAGAATGGTTTGCACGTCGTCGAGGATAATGAGACAGCGGTTTTTTCGCAGAAATTCCATTAACAGGGAAAGTCGATCGGGGATGCTGCTAGGGAGTTCGATTTCTGGTTTATTTAAGAGAAATTCTAGGAGATTTTTTAGGGTAGTTTCTAACGGTGGGCAGTAGCGGAGACTTCGCCAGATGACGTATTCAAAGTTATGCTGAATTTTGTGGATGAGGTGGAGGGAAAGTGCGGTTTTGCCGATGCCGCTGAGTCCTGATATTGCTGCGAGGGTGCACTTTTCTTGGACGATCGATTTTTCCAGGGTGGCGAGTTCGGATGTGCGATCGAACAATGATGAAATATGAGGTGCGTCTGCTAAGTCTAGTCTGGTTTGGGGTTGGGAGGTGTCTGAGGTGGGAGTTGAGGGCGATCGATCTTTTGGAACTTCTGGAGGTTGCAAAGTGTCTCCACAAACGTTGATGTTATTAATTGATCCAAAGTCTTTCGCGAAATTTGATGAAACAATGGAAAATCGACATCTTTCTAATGTTGTTTTAAAATTTGATTTATTCAGTTCTTCACCTAAGACATCAGAGAGAACTTGCCATAATTCAGAAGCCACATTTCTGACATGACCTTCAGTGCAGTGAGATTCTTCTGCAATTTTAGAGTATCTTTGACCTTTCCATGCACCCCGCAAGATAGCTTCTTGCAGATCGTCCAAGTGTTCTCCTGTTTTGGCGAAAACCAGATCCTCGGCAAATCTCAAGACTTCTTTAACGTCCATTGGTCGAGTAGGTGTAGGGGTTTTTCTTATTTTATCAGACTTTTTCTGACATTTTCTGACATCTCTGACCAATTCTGACAGATCGCTCGTCTCAATTGCTGATAAAATTTGACATTTTATTACTCCGATAAATTCCTAATTAGAAGATAATTATAAAAACCCAATAACTTCCTGTGGGTTAAACTAACGGGTAGCAGAATGCTATGAACATTAATTTTAGGCGCTATCGGGAACAGAAAGGTATCAGTCAAGAATCAGTTGCCACCGGGATCGGAATTTCTGTAGATCAGGTTAGACATTATGAGCAGTCCCCTGCACAAGTTCCGATGGGAATGGTAGTAAAATGGCTACAGATATTAGGTGAAGACATTGCAACTGCCATGTCAGACGAAATACCTCCACTCCCAGGAATTGAACCCGGCAGTCCCTACGCTGAACTTTATCGCCGGCTAAATTTACTTAATCAGTATATCGATGAAAATTCTTTTTTACCTTGGCTAGAATTGCCAACGGAACTACGTCAACCTAACGCTCTGCAAGAACAAATTAACCAGTATTACCAAAAACCAAATGTTGTCTTGACAGGAGCCTTTGACTCTGGCAAATCCTATCTTGCTAATACTCTTTTAGGCCAAAAAGTATTGCCAACAGGCTATCAGCCTGCAACAAGAGTCATTACCATTGTTTGTCATGTGGAAAGCCGCCCCGAATGGTTTGATGGAAACGTGGGAATTATTGATGAGAAATTTTGGCAAGATGAAAAGGGTCAGCTAAATTTTGACTTCCTATATTTAGAGGATCGGGAGCGTTGTCAGAAGCATTTTTTGCAATTCGGCTCCTTTGACCTACTAGAAAAATATGGCGTACACCAATATGATGACTCTGACGACAGCAATGACGGCGGACATACAGCTATAGTTTATGTAGATGCTCCTTTGTTAAGAGCGTGTAACCTGATTGACCTTCCCGGTTACTCTGATAAACAAGATGAAGTATCAAAGGATGTTGAGAAAGCTAATAGTGCCACCAAGATTGCTAATGTCTTGCTTTATGCTTCTCCTGCCAAGGGTCACATCAATGGTCAAGATATGGTGCGACTTCGGAATTTGCTGCGTTTGTTGCCGGCCCCAGAAAATGAATGCAACGACTTTCCGACGCTAGGCAATTTCTTTATTGTGGCGACACACGCAGATCCGAGTATCCCTGACGATGAACTTCCCAAAATTCTCAATAAAGCTTCAGCCAGACTGTATAAAGAACTTGATGAAACTGCTATAGAGTTTCGTCGGAAGCTAACAAAG
The DNA here is from genome assembly GCF_036705345.1 of Microcoleus sp. B3-D2. NCBI lineage: Bacteria > Bacillati > Cyanobacteriota > Cyanophyceae > Oscillatoriales > Microcoleaceae > Microcoleus > Microcoleus sp. B3-D2. Next base: position 16,621 of record NZ_JAUBUG010000074.1, on the reverse strand, counting down.
CGGGATATTACCAAGGAAGATGTGCAAAAGCGTTTCTTCACTTTCTGGTCAGAAAAGCCGGAGCGCTGTCAGCGTCTCTTTGATGATTTAACTCAACTCCTCTGCGAGACTCTTCCTAAACCAGTCACCTCTCGTATCGACCGCGAAATTAATGCGGTCAAAAAGGACAAAAACCAAGAATACGCTAACTCGATTGAGCAATATCAAACAACTGTTGCAAAAATAGAGGAGTATCGAAAGGAGCTTGAGAAAGCGGAGAAAAATGAACCTGAACGTCAGCGAGAAATGCGGCAAAAACGCAGTCAAGTGAGCAAACAAATTAAGGAATTAGAAAAAGATACCCGCCAATCATTTCAGACCTATGTGGCCAAAAAGATCGATGTAGAGTTTATAGAACAAATGATTCGCCAGAGATACGACAAAGAGAAAGAGGCTCAAGAATACGCTGCCCGTTATTTAGTCGATCTGCTACAAAGTCATTTAGAAAATCGGATTAGTGTCAATTCTGAAAAACTCAAGGTTGAGATTGACGCTTTTCTGGAAAAATACCCAGTGCCTAAACTTCCCAACAAAGATGGAATAGTAGTATCTATTCCCTTCGATACAAAAGGAGCTTTTCTTGGTGGGATAGCAGGTTTAGGTACTTATGGTGCCTTAGCCGCTTGGGCAGCAGGCCTGGGCAATCTTGGCAGCTATATCTTAGTAGCGAAATTAGTCAGTCTTTTGTCAGCACTTGGTATTAGTATCGGTGGTGGCACGGCAACAGTAATTTCTTTCGTAGCTGCGATTGGTGGCCCAATAGTTCTAGCGATCGGTTTAGCTGCTGGAGTGGCTTCTTTTGTGTGGAGTTTCTTTACGGAAGCTTGGCAGAAGCGGTTAGCAAAAGAAATTCACCAACAATTCAAAAAACAGGGTATTGTTGATAAATTCTTAGGAGGAATCGATCAGTATTGGCAAGAGACAGCTACAGCCTTTGATCAAGGTGCGGATGCAGTTGAAGCAAAATGTAAACAGTCTCTTAAGCATCTGCATGAAATTACTTCACCTGATACCCAGTCAAAAGAACGAATTGAAGAGATTATCATAAATCTGGAGAAACTCAGGGTTTTTTTCGCCAACATTCCTTGGGATACCCAGGGAGAATGTTTGTAAAAAAAACCAGCGGTTCTCGTGGCAAACCACCCAAACCCAATAACACGACGTATTGAGTTTTAACTAGGCGATCGCCCTTTTTTAATCACATCCCCAAGTGCGATCGCCCTTCCTTAACTGAGGTGCGATCGCACTTTCCATTTATCCCCTCGATCGCAGTTCATCAAATTCTGCTTCTGAATCTTCCTTAGTAAAAATTACATCCTCATAAATAGCATCAATACCTGTGCGAAAATCTACGCTAGCCAAGTGAATTGCGCTTCCTTGAGTATAGGAATACAAAACCCACAACCCTTCAGCATTGCGGCGAAAACACTCTAGCCGCTCACGTTTTTGGCTAATTAACACATACTCTTGAAGCGTTTCTAATTCTTGATAGTCAGCAAATTTATCGCCCCGATCGAATCCTTCAGTACCATTTGACAAAACCTCGACAATTAAACAAGGATATCTTTTAAAAGATTGAGATGATTTGTCCCGTTCGTCGCACGTTACCATCACGTCAGGATAGTAGTAAATATTCTTCGATTCAATCCTAGCTTTCATGTCAGACATATAAACACGACAGCCACTACCCCGAACATGATTTCTCAAAAGTGCAAATAAGTTGCCGGCAACTGTCACATGAGCATCACTTGCACCCGCCATTGCATAGATTTCTCCCTGTATATACTCATGTTTGAGCGGACTGAGTTCTTCTAACTTCAGGTACTCTTCGGGCGAGATATAATTGTGGGTGCGATCGGCAATCATTGGCTTTCCCAAATTTCAGTTTTCGATGATTTCAGTCGAGGTATTTGTATTATAGCAGTTTTCACTCGGATGAAATACAGGACACAGCAGTAGGGACACGGCACTGCTGCCGACTATTGTCAGTGAATTATCACCCAAATTTGTATAATTTCTTAGTGCCAGAAGGCGGACTGGTTTGTGTAGGATAGGTTGCAAGTGCCGACTATTATAAATGAGGTTTCTAACTCGCATTTAGTTTTATTCCTAAAAAAACCCGGTTTCTTGAAGAAACCGGGTTTTTCACACTTACGCGGCGTGTTGTCGATACCAATCAATCGTATTTTTCAACCCTTCCTTAAACTTCACTTCCGCAACAAAACCAAACTTTTCCTTAGCCCTTTGCGTATCCAAACAGCGGCGCGGCTGACCGTTCGGTTTGTCTGTTTCCCAAACAATTTCTCCCTCAAATCCCATCAATTCGCAAATAGTTTCCACTAAATCGCGAATTTTAACTTCGCTATTCGTTCCCAAATTAACAGGGTCAGATTCACTGTAAGATTGAGCCGCCATCACAATTCCCCGCGCGGCATCTGTGGAATACAAAAACTCGCGGCTGGGGCTACCGTCGCCCCAAACTGGCAGTGTTTTGTCTCCCCTTTGTTGCGCTTCGTGGACTTTGCGAATTAATGCGGGGATGACGTGGGAACTTTTCGGATCAAAGTTATCTTCCGGGCCGTACAAATTTACTGGTAGCAAGTAGATACCGTTGAATCCGTACTGCTGGCGGTAGGATTGCAGTTGCACTAATAAAGCTTTTTTGGCTACTCCGTAAGGTGCGTTAGTTACCTCTGGATAGCCGTTCCACAGGTCATCTTCTTTGAAAGGAACTGGGGTAAAGTTGGGATAAGCGCAAATCGTGCCGACGCAGACAAATTTTTCGACTCCTGCTTCGTAGGCGGCGTGGATTAGTTGCGCGCCCATCATCAAATTGTCGTAAAATAATTCAGCGGGTTTGACTAGGTTTAAACCGATGCCGCCGACGTGGGCGGCGAGGTGAACAATGATATCTTGTTGGTCGGCGGCGCGCTTGCAGTTTTCCATGACGCGGAGGTCGCAGTCGCGCGATCGAGTCACCGAAATTTTATCAGCATCTGCCCCTGCTTTCACTAGCTGGTCGATTACCTGACGGCCCAAGAAACCGGCGCCGCCCGTGACTAGAATGCGTTTGCTGCTTAAATCCAAGCTTGTCATAATTTTAGCCTCGGGATTTTGAATAAAGGTCGATCGACAATTTCAATTCTAAAATTGTTGCTTTAGCAAAAAAAGCTTTGAGGTACAGGACGCAGTTGCCCACAAATCTGCTTTAGCTGCTGTTGATAGGGACTGCTCCGTGCACACCCGAAAGTTAGATTTATTAGTAGCGAGTCCTCAACTATCATTTTAATGTTCTTTTTAGCCCCCACAGCAGAAAATTTTGCGAGCAATTAAGCTGGCTCTGTGAATGCCGATCGCGCTACGCTAATAGCTGTAACAATCCTCCGATCAGTTATGAACTGTGTGCAGGGGCAATCCCCCCGGTGCGCGCTTTTCGCCAATCGGGGCAGACACGGGGCACTACCCCTACAAATTGTTCGCACTGACCGCTTTGTTTAGCGGCTTAATCAAATCCGTTGCCAGAACCCCGACCTTGCTGGTCTAAAGCTTTCATGTCCGCATCTACCATTAAATGTACTAACTCCTGAAAAGTTACAGAAGGTTCCCAATTTAATTGCTGGCGCGCCTTTGTCGAATCGCCTATCAACAGTTCGACTTCTGCAGGCCGCAAGTAGCGTTCGTCAAACTCCACATATTTTTGCCAATCTAAATTGACGTAAGTAAAAGCCAAATCAAGAAACTCTTTGATGGAATGGGTTTCGTTAGTAGCGATTACATAATCGTCAGGCTTGTCTTGTTGCAGCATTAGCCACATCGCCCGCACGTAGTCCTTAGCATAACCCCAGTCACGCTTGGAATCGAGATTGCCCAAGTAAAGTTTTTTCTGCTTGCCCGCAACAATTCGGGCAACAGCGCGAGTAATTTTACGGGTGACAAAAGTTTCGCCCCGGCGGGGAGATTCGTGATTGAACAAGATGCCGTTGCACGCAAAAAGTCCGTAAGATTCCCGATAATTTACTGTTTGCCAATGACCGTAAACTTTGGCGCAGGCGTAAGGACTTCTGGGATAAAAAGGAGTTGTTTCCTTCTGTGGAACTTCCTGCACCAAACCGAACATTTCCGAAGAACCTGCTTGATAGAACCGCACTTCTATGCCAGTGCGACGCTGATAGTCCCGAACGGCTTCTAGCAGCCGCAATACTCCCATCCCTACGGCGTCAACCGTATATTCTGGCGAGTCAAAGCTAACTCGAACGTGAGATTGAGCGCCTAAGTTATAAACCTCTACTGGCTGGACTTCTTCCAAGATGCGACGGAGAGTGGTGCCGTCCGTCAAGTCGCCGTAGTGTAGAAACAGGCGCGCACCCTCGCTGTGAGGATCGACATAGATGTGGTCAATTCGATCGGTATTGAAACTAGAACTGCGCCGGATAATGCCGTGAACTTCATATCCTTTCTCTAACAGTAATTCGCTCAAGTAGGAGCCGTCTTGACCCGTAATACCTGTTATTAGCGCTCGCTTGCGTTGCGTCATCTGATTTTCCTGTGACAGGTCGTGTTAATTCACAATAAACTTTTTGGCAGAGGCTGTTACTCCCTGCCGATCGTATTCTCAAACTCTAAGTTAACTCACAATTCTTCGATCGGCATCTAGGAACTGTTTTGTGTTGACAAAGAGTTTATAGTTTGTCAGTAGTCAGCATCAGTGGTCAGTAACAAACAAAACCAACTACCGATTGCTGACTGCGGACAAAAATTAATATGCGCCGTTATTTTTGGGAAAAATCACAACTCCAATTGTTTTGAAAACAATCCACATATCCATCCAAAGGTTTTTGTCATTTGCGTAATAGAGGTCGATTTGGACTCGGCGGGGATAGGGAATGTCGTTGCGACCGGACACTTGCCACAAGCCTGTAATTCCAGGTCTTATGGTGAGAATTTTGTTGATGTGACGACCGTATCTCGGCAGTTCTTCTTCAACTAAAGGTCTCGGTCCGACGACGCTCATATCTCCTTTTAAAACATTCCAAAACTGGGGAAACTCGTCTAAACTGGTCATTCGTAAAAATCTTCCAATCCAGGTAATTCGAGGGTCTTGTTTCAGCTTGAAATTGTCCTCAAACTCTTGACGCAAATGCGGAGAATTTTCCATGATTTCCAGCAATATATCGTCCGCATTTTCCACCATCGTTCTGAATTTAAGGCAATAAAACCTTTTACGGTTTTTGCCTACTCGTTCCTGTACGTAAAAAATAGGACCGGGCGAGCTTAAGGCGATTAAGAAAGCCAAAAGCAGGTAAACCGGAGCAAACAGGATCAGAACCGATAAGGAAAACAGGATGTCAAATAACCGCTTGAAAAGTTCTCCGTCGAGGTTCTGTAGAGAACGACTTATGCGTCTATCTCCTTGCAGGACAGACCCAAAACCGCGTCTTGCGATCGCTCGAATTACCTTGCCGGAGATTAGTTGGCTGTCGGCAGTCATCTTACTCCTTCACTTCACACCACACACAGTCCTGATCATAAAGCCTCAAGACGCTTTGTTCTCTGAATTATGTTTCCAATACTCAATTTTCTGCCTTCTGAAGGCTTCAAAAGGCAGAAGGAAGAAGGAAGAGGGCTTCTGGCGGCAGAAGGAAAAAGGCACAAGGCACTTATGCAGAGGTCTTCTGAAGGCACTTATACAAAGGCAGAAGGAAGATTGTCCCGCTATCGGGTTCTGGCACTCTCAAGCCCCAGACTCGGTAAAATCACGGGAGTGAAATTCCTGATAGCAGCGTTCCACAAAAGCTAGATAGCGCTGCCCAAAAACTTCGGGGGCAAACTGTTCAGCGCGCAACCTGCAGATTTCTGGCCGAAATTTGCCTTGCAACTGCTCAAATTCCTTGACAGCTTCGACTAATGCTGCTGCGGTTTGGGAGGAAAAAAATAAACCAGTCCCTGTCTCTGGCTGTTGGCGAATGTCGAGCACTGTCTCCAAAGCGCCCCCTGCTGCATAGGAAATTACTGGTGTTCCGCAAGCTTGAGCCTCTACCAAAGCTATGCCAAAATCTTCGCAAGCTGCATATACAAAGGCTTTCGCCTCTGCCATGTACTTTTCCACTATGGAGGCGGGCTGCCAGCCGAGCACTTGCACGTTGGGTTTGGCGATTTGCCGAATCATTTCTAATTCTGGCCCGGTGCCGATGACAATTAGAGTATGCCCGAGTTGATTGAATGCTTGGACGATCGCACTTACGTTTTTGTAACTTACTAACCGACAAACTGTGACGTAAAAGTCTTGTTTTTGTCGCATCAAGGAAAATCGCTCGATATTTACCGGCGGATAAATCACCTGGGCCCGCCGCCGATAGCACCGCCAAATTCGGCGCGCAGTGTGTTGAGAGTTAGCGATGAAATAATCAACACGATTGGCGGAAATTACGTCCCACTGCCGCAGTCGATGCAACAAATATCGCGTCAGCAGACCCTGGATGCCCCGTCCGGCTTTGCTGCTACGCAAATAGTCAAAAGTTAAGTCCCAAGCGTAGCGCATGGGAGTGTGGCAGTAGCAAACGTGCAGTTGCTGGGGACTGGTGAGGATGCCTTTGGCGACAGCATGGGATGATGAGAGGATGATGTCGTATTGTCGCAGATCTAGTTGTTCGATCGCGATCGGCAGAAATGGCAAATATTTTTGGACACCGCTGCGGGCCTTGGGAAAGTGCTGCAAAAATGTTGTGCCAATCTGTCGCCCGAAAAGATAGCTTTCGGGATTGGCCGATTCAAAGTCGATGAGGGCATAGACATCTGCCTCGTCTACGTGTTTGAGAATTTCCTGTACTACGAGTTCTGAACCGCCAGTAGCTAAGGGCGTCAACCATTCGTGAACTAGGGCGTATTTGAGTTTTTTCACTTGTATTTGTAGCCGATCAAACGATTTGTTAGCGCCAGTGCTGTCAATATTAGTCTTACTGAGGGATAACTTACGCAATATCCCGCCATCAACCAGGTTTCTATGTAGGTATTTAGCTCAAACCAAGGATTTTGGGAATAAACGGAGTTTTTGTCAAATCAACCACAGCAAAACTGCACTCTCCGGCAGTGATTTCCCCGATTGTTGACAAGAAATACTATTAGGCGGAATACTAAAGGTGATTTGCGAGCGCCTAAATCTTCGGAACGGGCGATCGGCTCAATGTGGTGTGAGGAAAAATGTCCAAATTTTTGTGGAAGGGACTTTTAGTTAGTCCGGGTGTATTGGCAGCAAGTTTAGTCATATCTTCGACGGCGCTAGCAGAGCAACCTGTAGAAATTGCCACGGCAGCTCAAGCTGATAAATTGCAATTAGCCGGTGCTGCAACCGAGGCAGCCAAGTCGGAGACAGCAAAGCCTGAGACAGCCGAACCAGCGTCACTAGCTAGCAAATCGACTGTTGAAACTATTGAGAAAGAAAGTGCGAACCTCTACGAGGGCTTCACTAACGATTTGATCGCCCCAGTTGCCGAACAAGCAAAAGCACCGGAAGTTGCAGCAGCAGATTTAGGCGAAACCAAACCCGCAGTAGCGCCCGCAAATTTAAGTCCCGAACAACCTATCGCGGAGCAAATCCCCCCAGTAGCGCCCGCAAACTTAAGCGAAACGCAACCCCCCGCACCACCGGCTAATTTAAACGCAGAAAAATCCGCCGCACAGCCCGATCTGATTTCGCAATCCACTGATCCAAGTGCCCAACCTCAAGCACAGTCTAATCTTTTAGAACAAATCAACCAATACAGCGCCGAAGACAGTAGCAGCGAAGATGCTGCCGGCCAAGTAACCTCTGTTTCTCAACTTTCCGACGTTCGACCAACGGATTGGGCGTTCCAAGCTTTGCAATCCCTAGTCGAGCGCTACGGTTGTATAGCTGGCTATCCTGACGGCACTTTTCGCGGCAACCGGGCCATGACTCGCTACGAGTTTGCAGCGGGTTTAAATGCGTGTTTGGATAAAGTTACCGAGCTGATTCAAGGCGGTTCCAGAAATCTGGCGACGCGAGAAGATTTGGCTTCTGTGCAAAGGTTGCAAGAAGAATTTGCGGCGGAATTGGCAACTTTGCGTGGCCGCGTGGATGTTTTGGAAGCGCGCGCCTCTGAATTAGAAGCAAATCAGTTTTCGACTACGACTAAACTCAACGGCGAAGTGATATTTGGTGTAGCGGGTGTCGCCAGGGGAGAGGATGCTGAAGGTAAGGAAGCTGATAAAGCGACGGCTTTTGGCAGCCGGGTTCGGATTAATTTCGACACGAGTTTCTCTGGAGAAGATTTGCTCAGAACTCGACTGCAAGTTTTGAATCTGGGTGCGTTTTCTACGGAAAATACGAAAACTGCTGAAGGGGAATTGCGGTTTAATGTCGGGCCTTTTGGCGAGGCTAACAATATAGTAGCTTTAGATGCGCTGCTTTACCAATTCCCTATCGGCAAAAGCACTACTGTAATTCTAGAAGCCAACGCCGGCGCTGCTGATGATTTTGTTAACACTGTCAACCCTTACTTTGACGGAGACGGCAGCTACGGCGCTCTTTCTAACTTCGGTACTCGCAACCCAATTTACTATTTGCTTGGTGGTTCTGGCATCGCTCTGCGGCATCAGTTTGGGGAAAAACTGGAGCTGAGTTTGGGATATTTGGCCGGCAATGCTGCGAACCCGACGCGGGGAAATGGTTTGTTTAATGGTTCTTACGGCGGTTTGGCTCAGTTGACTTTCAAACCGAGCGACAGCATTGCTTTAGGTTTAACTTACGTTAATTCCTACAGCTTAATTACCAATACCGGGAGCAATGCTTCTAATTTTCCGCAGCGTCTCGGTTCCTTCGGGTTCGACAGCGATACCACTCTCCCGATTTCTAGCAATTCCTACGGGGCGCAAGCTTCGTGGCAGTTGAACCGGAGATTTGCAATTGGCGGTTGGGCGGGTTACACCAACCAGCGCATTTTATCAAACTTGACTACTCCTACGGGTTCTGTGCAGCGGGGGGATCAAAAAGTCTGGAACTGGGCAGTTACTTTGGCTTTTCCCGATTTGTTGAAAGAAGGAAATGTGGCGGGGATTGTGGTAGGTATGGAGCCGCGGGTGACGAGTTCTACTAACCGGACTTTGCCGGAAGATAAGGATACTTCGCTGCACGTTGAAGGTTTCTATCAGTTTAAGTTGAGCGACAATATTTCTATCACTCCTGGTCTGATTTGGCTGACTGCTCCTGACCACAATAAGAATAATTCTGATTTGGTGATTGGGGTTGTCAGAACGACGTTTACTTTCTAGGAGCAGCCCTTGGGGATTTTAGATTTTAGATTTTAGATTTTAGATTGGCGGTCTTAATCTAAAATCTAAAATCGCCAATCTAAAATCGGTGGGGGCTTGGGTTTAATTTTTAAACAGAAACGACCAGCTTTAGCAAAAGCTGGTCTGCACAAATAGTTAAATCCGTTGTGTTCCCACAGTGTTTTTCTCACAGTGAGGAAACCCAAGTTGCACATTTCTTTGCAAAGGGTTCTAAAAGAAATATCATCTCTCTTAAGCGGTATTATAACAACAAAATTTAATTTTCTGTAATAAAACTTTACATTACAGACTTATTTTAATTTTTAGGGGACGATCGCACTCTCGGTTACTTTGTATAATCAAGCTTGGGTTCGCAAACCCGGTTCCTGCCTAGGTTTATCGGTTGCAAACCCGTTATTTTGGGTAAAAATGAAGTTTCGATTGCCGATCAACCACCTTACTCACTTTATATAAATCAAGCCGGAGCTTGCTGCGGTCTGCCCCAGACAATCCGCTCCTGCTTGTATACAACCATACCAGGTTTAGCGCCTTTCGGCTTGTATACATATTTCGGTTCTGTATAAACCACGGGAACTTGTTCGCTGTGGCGGGCGCGACTGTAGTAAGCAGTCATGTCAGCGGCAAATTGCAAATCGGTTTCTTCAGCCACAGTACCGGGTTTGAGACGCAGCAAAGCGTGGCTTCCGGGAATCTCTAGGGTGTGGAACCACAAGTCGTAGTCGTTGGCGGTGCGAAAAGTGAGTTGGTCGTTTTGGCGATTGTTGCGCCCGATTAATAATTCAAAGCCGCTGGGGGTTTGGTAGCGGTGAAATTCGATCGCAGCATTTTTGTCGGTACTGCGGTAATCTGGTACGTCTAGGTATTTTTGCTGGATCAGTTCTTCGCGGATTTCGGCGAGGGTTTGCAAATCTTGGGTGTTGCGGTAGGTTTCCAACACCGAAAGCGCGACTTCAACTTGTTCTAAATAGTCGATTTCTTCCTGTACGGAGGCTAACAATGGTTCTACTGCAATGCGGGCTCTTTTAAGTTTTTGGTGTTTTTTGTAGAGGGCTTGAGCGTTTTGAACGGCGTTTTTTTCCGGGTTTAGGGCAATGGTAACTGGTTTTTCGGTTTCAAAGTCGGGGAGAGAAATTGATTTCATTCCCGGTTCCCAATGCTGCAAATTTGCCATCAGCAAGTCGGCTTGGGATTTGTGGGTGTCGGCGTCTGCAGATTGCTGCAAGCGTTCTTTAAATGTGTTGGCTTTCAGGCGCAGTTTGGCTAGGACGTTGTTGAGTTTTTGGGTAAGCTGATGCCGCAGTTGGGCGAATACTTCTTGATTGATTTGGCCTGTGTAGTAGCTGTTAAGTAATTCTTGAACCGAAGAGATGGAAGAATCAGAGGGCGGGCACGGGGGCACCGCCCCTACATTGTGATTTTCTGGTGCGGGCCAATCGATGACGGTGTAGCCTTCGGGGGTAAAACTCGGGTGAAATTTGGAGTTTTCTAGGCATTGCAGCCAGTATAGCCAGCGCTGGAATAGTTGCTGCCATTGGTCGGGATTCAGGCTGTCGGTGGATTGTTCGGGGTCTAAAGAAGCCGATCGAATCATTGACAAAACTAAGGCTTTACTCATCCCTCGGTAATTCTTCAGCAGATTGCCCTTTAATTGTCCAGGAACCAGGCTAATTCGTTCTTGCCAGCGGTTTTGAGATTCACTCAGACTCGGCACTGCATCGGTCAAAGACGGGGGCATTTCGTAGGGTTGCCCGGTTTGGATGGGACGAACGGTGGACTGTTTGGCGCTGACTTGGTGGGCGCAGGTGACAACGAGGTTGTCTTGGGCGGTGAGGATGACGTTGCTGTACTTGCCCATGATTTCGGCGTAGAGGTGCCAGAGGGCTGGTTCTCCGGGGCGTTTGGCGAATTGCAAGTCGATGACTCTTTCCCAGGATGAAACAGGGGCGATGGAAACCAAGGCTAAACCGCTGAGTTGATGCCGCAGTTGTTCGCTGAAGGTGAAGGTGTCGGGAATGCGGGGCGGGGGGTCGCCTACGCAGATGCGGGCGGCCACAGGATGCCAGGAAAGGTCAATCCAGCCGCGCCCTTTCATGGTGCGGAAGGCCAGGGACACGGTGAAGCGATCGCGCTGGTAGACTTGTTCTAAGCGCGCTGGCAGCCATTGGGCTCGCAGTTCGCTGCAAGTGGCGGTTAAAGTTGTAAAGTCTACGGGTTGCACGGTATTCTCAGGGCGATCGAACTATCTATTTCTATGCTGACAGATATCGGTCACATTTTACGAACTATATGAAATTATTGTTTACTCTTGCTTCGCGTCCTTCGCTATGAAAGCTCTTCAATAATTCCGTTAACAAATAACTAATAACTAATAGACATCTCCTAAAAAGCAGGTTTTGAACAGGCACGGTGCCTGTTCCCCAAGAATTAGGGGAGATGTCTAATAACAACTAACTAATAACTTCCTTAATTAATTCCAAATGTTTGTACAAAGGTGCGATCGTATTGGCGGCGATCGCCCCGCTAGCAGCAACAGCCGGCAAACCAATTCCCGGAAACGTCGAATCTCCGCAGCAAAACAGCCCCGCTAAAGGTGTTTTCGGCCCGGGAAACAAGCCGCTACCCGCGCGAATTCCGGGCCCGTAGGAACCGCGATGGCGGCGCAAAAACCGTTCGTGGGTGAGGGGTGTCCCAACTAAGGTGACTTCTGCGCGCGATCGAATATCCGGGATAATTCTCTCTAAGGCGAACCACATTACCTGGGCGCGCGCTTGTTTTTGCAGCTTGTACTCTTGGCTGGTGCGATCGAGCTTTTGCCACAAATCGTAAGGCTCGTTTCCGGGGGTATATGCGTGAATGACGTGCTTTCCCGGAGGCGCGAGGTCGGGGTCGAGGAGGGAGGGAATCGAGACTAGAACGACGTTCTGAGGGGCGCTAACGCCCATTTCCCAGTCTTTGACGAAGATGTAGTGACAAGCCAAGTCCGATCGCACTCCGGCAGCATCAATTCCCAGATGCAGGTGCATGAAGCTGTCGCACTCGGGCGTCGCCTGCCGCTGTTGCCGAAACCTTTGCGGGACAGAGGTTTCAGGCAAAAGCTTCACTGTATCCCAAACGGAAGCGTTGGAGACGACGGCTTTGTGCGATCGAATAATTTTGCCCGATCGCAGCCGCACGCCCGCAGCCCGGTTGTTTTCGACCAAAACTTCTGCAACGTGGGAATTTAGCAGCAACTGCCCTCCGTGGCGCTCTAAACCCCGTACCAGGGCGTTTACCAAAGCTGCACTACCGCCGATCGGATAGTCCAAAACTGCATTGGGGCGATACCAGTCGGCGAACATGAAAGCGACTTCGGCTGCGATCGTTCCGTCGGCGGGAAGTCCAGACAGCAGGAAACACAACAAATTCAGCCAATTTCGGACAAACGGATCTTTGACATTTTTGTCCAGAATTTTGCTGAAAGGGCCTGCAAGTGCGATCGCGTCGCCAGCACTTTGCAGGAAAGCCGGCGCAAATTGGCCGAGGGTAAAAACAGCGCCCAAATCGAAGCGCAAAGCCAGGGAGGGCAAGGCTGTGGCAGCTTTGGCGTAGGGTTCCATGATGCGCTGGAGTTGTCGCCATTCGGCGACTGCTGCCGCGCCGCGCAGTTGTGCGAGCACTTCGCCAAATTGACTCGCACCGACGGATGTGTCGAAATCGCCTTCTGGCAAACAGCAACCCCAGGTATCGTAGGTGATGCAGGGGAGTTTTTCGCCGATGGCATCCAAAACTTGCCGCAGCGGGTTCGCAGACGGGCTGTAGGATAATCCTGAGTACAGGGAGGGCCCGGAGTCGAAGCTAAATCCGTCGCGTTCAAAACCGTGTGCGGCCCCGCCCGCGATCGAATGGCTTTCGCAAACCACAACCTCAAAGCCATAGCGGGCGAGCATTGCAGCGCAAGTCAAGCCGCCTATTCCGCTGCCGATGACGATGATTTCTGTGTCTGTGGGGGCGATCGCAACCATGTTTTTCTCCGCTACATCAGCTAATATTATCTCTGTTACCAACAATAAAACTGGTTTGTATATTAAATGGAAAATATATCTATTCTAGAACAAGCCGCTAAATCTAATTCTAAACCATCTTCCAACGCCGTAGTTGCCGCCCTCCTCGAAGCTGAGAAAAGCGCGAAAAGAACCAAAATTCGCTATTCTTTCGAGCAATTAATCGGCAACTGGCAACTCTGCTTTATCACCGGCACGAAAAAGACTCGACAAAAAGCGGGAATTGTCTTGGGTGCGGGACGTTACATCCCTGAGTGGATTGCGAAAATTCAAATTGCTTATTCGGCGGAACCTGTTGCTGGAGGGGAAGAGAATAGCGAAACCGGCAGGGTGGAGAATTCGGTGCAAGTTGGGGCGATCGAACTCACTCTTTCCGGGCCGACTAAGTTTTTGCCTAACAATATTTTAGCTTTTGATTTTACCAGAATAGCGGTGAAATTGTTGGGAAAAACTGTGTATCAAGGATTTATTCGCGGTGGAGAAGGGCGGGAGGCGGAATTTTTTAGTTTGAGTGTGGGAAAGCAGGCATTTTTTGCATATTTTCTGGTAGAAGATGGGATAATTGCTGCTAGGGGAAGGGGCGGCGGATTGGCTTTGTGGGGGAGAGTTTAGCTGGAAATGTGCGATCGGAAGACAACAGTCTTTATTCTGTATCTCTCGTTTGTATCGAAGTCTAGAGCCCCCTCGCATCCCCCTTAAGAAGGGGGACTTTGAATGCTCTTATCCCTTAAGAAAGGGGACTTTGAATGCTCTTGTTCCCCCCTTCTTAAGGGGGGCTAGGGGGGATCAGTTTTAATCCCCGCCGGAGTGCGGATTTGACCTGGTTGTTGGCAACAATCTACTACCCATTCTACCGCGCATCGCCAATTAAAATAAACGGCGACCAATAAAACGGATGCCGCTGGATTTGACTCAACTTAGCTTGTCGCAAAGCTTCATTTTTACTCATCCCTTTATTGATATTTTGATAAAATTGAACCATCAAATCTTTAGTAGCGGAATCATCAACACTCCACAAACTTGCCATCACAGCTTGTGCGCCCGCACGCTCAAATATATATGCAACTCCCGATATTTCTTCACCGTTAGAATTCGCTTGCATAGCAGTTTGACACGCGCTTAAGGTGAGGAGTCTGGTGTTTTGCAATCCTAATAACGCGGCATCGCGAATATTGAATTGGCTGTCAGCAAATAGCAGTGTATTTTCCTCCATGCCCAATTTTTGACAGCCTCCCTGTTGGAAACAGCCGTGAGTTGCTAGGTGTAAAAAAGGAAAGCGGGGTGCTTGAGTTTTGAATTGGTCGAGGGTGGCGGCATTGCCGATATAGGCGGAACTTCCGGGGAATAATTGAGCGATATTTCTAACTTCTTCTTCTGTACCGGGTAGATTTTGGGGCAGACGAGGGATGGGATTTCCTAATGCTAAGACTCCGCCTTGTAAAGTAGAATCGGGAATTGACCTTGTGGAAATGCGGGTGAGATAGTTGACGGGATATTTCTCGATTAGGAATTCACCCTTTTGTCCAGCTTGGTCGTCATACAGCGTTTCAAAGGGGATGTAGCGCAGTTTTCCCGTAGCGATGATGCTCAATTGTTTGGGGGAAAATGCCTTAATTTTGTCTTCTACCGGACGAATGAGGATGTCGTAAAGTTGGCCGCCTGTAACGGCGTAATTTTGGTTGCGATCGCAACCTTTGTCGTCACAGCCAAGATGTAGCTGTTTGTCATGTTCGGTGAGGAGTTTGTCGAATTCGGCGGGATCAATGGGAATTTTTTTAACACTTAAACTGTCTTTTGTCAAGACAAATAGGGCGACGGTATTGGGGACATTTTTGACATTTGTCAGCAAGACGGGTTGAATGACAACGGTATCTGGTGCGATACTTGCTTTCAGTTGGGCGATGTCTTTGGGTGTGGTTTCAAAGAGTTCGGCGACTTCTGGGAATTGGCGGCGGATTTCTTCTGCTTTGCGGTAGACTTGTGTTTCTAATTCCCGCATTTGTCGGGAGAGGTTTTCTGAGAATTTGTTTTCGAGTTGGCGGCTGATGAATTGCAGTCGTTGATTTTTTTGCTTCCATTCGTCTATGGCTTTTTGTGCTTCGGGGTTTGCGACTTGGGCGTCAATTAAGCGGGTGTAGTCGGCGAGATCGGCTGTGGTGGCGATGTTGACCCATTGAAAAGCGCGATCGGCTTGATTTTGGTCGATAAGGAGGGATGTGAGGGCTTTTACTGTTGTTTCTTCGGCTTCTAGAAACTTTTGGCGATTTTCTCGCTGCAAACCACTCCGAATTTCTAGGGTAATATTGATGGATTGCTCATAATTTTTGATGGCCTCAGTGGGTTTATTCGTATCTTGGTAGACAAAACCGATATGACTGAGAGTATTCGCAACGACTGCACGATTGCCTACTTCCCGCATAATGGGTAAAGCCTGGTTGAAATATTGCAATGCCTCTTGTGCTTGAGAAATGCTGTTGTAGAATGCACCGATATTAATCAAAGTAGCAGCTTCCCCAGAGTGATCACCCACTTCCCGCCTAATTTGTAAAGCTTGGCTGAAGTATTTCAATGCTTCTTGTGGTTGGGAGATGCTGTTGTAGACTGCACCAATATTAGTCAAAGTCGTGGCAACGCCTGCGCGATCGCCTACTTTCTGCATAATGGGTAAAGCTTGGTTGAAGTATTTCAATGCCTCTTGTGGTTGTCCAATTGTGAGGTAGACCACACCGATATTATTCAACGTAGCGGCAACGCCTGCGGGGTCGCCCACTTCCTGACTAATTGGTAAAGCTTGTTTATAGTATTTCAATGCTTCTTGTGGTTGGGAAATGCTGTTGTAGACTGCACCAATATTATTCAAAGTCGTGGCAACGCCTGCGCGGTCGCCCACTTCTTGCATAATTGGTAAAGCTTGGTTATAGTATTTCAATGCTTCTTGGGGTTGAGAAATATGGTCGTAACTTCTACCAATACTATTCAACGTAGCGGCAACGCCTGCGGGGTCGCCCACTTCCTGCCTAATTGGTAAAGCTTGTTTATAGTATTTCAATGCTTCTTGCGGTTGGGAAATGCTGTTGTAGACTGCACCGATATTATTCAAAGTCGTGGCAACGCCTGCGCGGTCGCCCACTTCCTGCCTAATTGGTAAAGCTTGTTTATAGTATTTCAATGCTTCTTGCGGTTGGGAAATGCTGTTGTAGACTGCACCGATATTATTCAAAGTCGTGGCAACGCCT
>NZ_JAUBUG010000073.1:16921-34389 GCF_036705345.1 Microcoleus sp. B3-D2 | reverse complement strand
TTAGCAGGCATTCACTTTTTCTGAATATCATTATGTTATATTATACCAATATGCGTTTTAAATGCACAACAGCTTATTCACTTGTTTAGTAATTATTAAATTCGCTAAATTCCCTGAAATAGGTGACAGCTTTCTTGCCCAATTTCTCTCCTAGTTGGGAGTTTTAAACCAATACAAGTGAGTGCAGTTTTTTTTGCCATCATAACGGGGGTAGCTAACCCGGATTTGGTATTATACATTTATGCCAACAGTTTCAGCTTGGAGAAGTCTTTTAAATCCGGGAACCGCCGGGGCGACTGCTCGATCGTTTCACCATGCGATCAATTTATTTATGGATTTTTTGCCCAATGTAAGTGTTGAAACTAGGGAAAGTATTCTATCATTCCTCAAATATTTTGCGTATTTAAGCTGGATTTTTTACTATGCAGGGACGTTAATTAAATCATTATTCCGCAAAAAAGATTCGGAAATTAATTTGGTATCAGATATTGGATGGACGACTCTCACTTTGTTTTTGTTGGCTACACCTTGGCTAATGCCTTGGTATCCATCTATTTTGCTGCCAATTGCTGCTTTGAGTATCAATTCTCCCCATTTTGTATTGACAAGTTTAACTTTTTCTTTGTCACCCAGTATCATTTTGGGAGGAGGAGCGGGAACAACTGTGATATCCCTAGTTACGAGTTTTGTTAGCGTTGTCCCCCCTACAGCATTGCTAATATTCGGGCGGAAAAAGGCAGTTTTTTAATTTAAATTGATTGCTGACCGCCAACGGTTAAATTTTTCCGACTGACAACGTACTCTAACAAACCCTCTGAAGCGTCTAGCAGCAAATCAATTACTCGATCAAATCCCTCCGGGCCACCGTAGTAAGGATCAGGCACTTCTTTAAGGTCGTATTTCTGGCAAAAATCGCACATCAGTCGCACTTTATCTTTATACTTTCCAGCCGCATCCAGGGCAAGAATATTGCGATAATTTTCCCGATCCATGGCCAGAATCAAATCAAAATTTTCAAAATCTTTCCTGGCAAATTGGCGGGCTTCGCCTAGCAATTCAATGTCTCGCTTCCTCGCCGCCAATGCCATCCGCCTGTCAGGGGGGCTGCCAATGTGATAGCTAGCAGTTCCGGCCGAATCGCAGGTGATACGATCGCTCAAACCAGCTTCTTTAATTAAGTGATTCATAATATTTTCTGCTGAGGGCGATCGGCAGATGTTTCCGAGGCAGACAAACAATAACTTATAAGACATTTAATTGATAATTAGTAATTGGTAATTTTTAATGGGAAAGAAGAAAGAAAATTTTTCCTTTCCCCTTTTTCCAAAATTTTCGTGCTTGATAGAAATCAATCAGTCATTAGCTATAGATTCCTTTTTAAACACAGATAGCTAACCACTAATGACTGATGACTCATGACTGATGACTCATGATTAACCGAAACCGGGGAGATTTAGTCCACCGGTGAGTTCTTCCATTTTCTCCCGCATCGTCATCGTAGACTTAGCGTAAGCATCCTGCATCGCCACCGTGACGAGTTCAGAAACCACATCAGCACCTTCACCGAGGGCATCCGGTGAGATTTCCACGCGGCGGGGTTCTTGGTTGCCGCTGAGAAAAACCTTGACCAAGCCGCCGCCGGCAGTTCCCTCAATTTCCATTACATCCAACTCTTCTTGGAGCTTTTTAGCTCCTTCTTGAACCTGCTGAGCTTTTTTGAAAGCTTCAGTCAGTTCTTTCATTTTTCCAAGGCCGAAGCCAAATCCTTGTCCTGATTTTGTCATAACTACTTTGTGATGGTGTGTGGGCTGGCAGTCTGCCGTTTCCGTATTACTTCAATGATGCCTTAGAAGGGAAACTCTCCCAGTATTCTAACTTCTGGCTCCAACAACAGCGACCACCGCTGCTCGACTTGCTGTTGAACGTGGCGGATCACTTGAAAAATATCATTGGCCGTTGCCGACCCGCAGTTAAGAATAAAATTAGCATGGCGCTGAGCCACTTGTGCGCCTCCGATCTGATATCCCTTCAGTCCCGCCTGTTCGATGAACCAACCTGCAGTCTTGGGGCCGGGGTTGCGGAAGACTGAGCCACAACTCGGTAAGTGGTAAGGTTGAGTTGTCCGCCGCTGGCTGAAATGGTCATTAGTTTCTGCCATTACTTGCGATCGGTCGAATCCCGGCTGTAACTGGAAAGTCGCTTCTGTTACTAGCCGATCGCCCCCTTGCAGCACCGAAGTCCGGTAGCGGTACTCCAACTCTTGGGGAGTCAGAATTTCCACCTTACCACCAGGGGATAGGACGCGAGCATTGACTAGAATATCAGCAGTACAGCCTCTGTGAGCGCCTGCATTCATCACCACAGCCCCTCCCACTGTACCCGGTATGCCGACTGCCCATTCTAGACCTTTCCAGCCCCGTTTAGCGGCCAACCAAGCGAGGCGGGGAATTGACTCTCCCGCCCCCGCTGTCACTTGACCTGTTTCTGCATTAAAATTCACCTGTTTCAGGTAGCGAGTGGCGACGACCAAACCGGACAAACCCCGATCGCTCACCAACAAATTAGAACCCGCACCCAGCAGAGTCACCGGCATCCCTTCATCGTGTGCCCAGGCAAAACTCGCTTGCAAAGCCTCCATACTGCGGGGAGCAACGTACCACTCGGCCGGGCCACCGACTCGGAAGGAAGTCAGGCCCGCCAGCGAAACTTGGGAATTAATCTTGCAATCAGTTCCCCGCAAAGAAATAGGAGAATACACTCGCCGATTGTCCTTAACAGAGGAGTCATTCGAGATAGTCACCATCTTGAAAATCCTTAAAAATACCTTCGCTCAAAGACGTGGTTGAAAATCCATTTAGCTAACTTATGTGGCCGCTTTGAGCGAGCCGCCCGACAGAAGTTTCGGCACAACGTGCAACGCCATAATGTCGATCGACTCTACTCAGTTGGCGAGCTAATCGGGGCGATCGGCTTGTTGATAAAAAGCCATAACCTCTGGAATAATCTGATTCAGATTACCAGCACCCAAAAACAGAGCCAAATCCCCCGGTTGCAGATTTTTGGTTAAAAACTTAGTGACTGACTCCAGGGAAGGCGCAAACTCAACCTCTCGGCCTTCTTTAGCAATCAAATCAGCAACCTGCTGCCCGCTAATCTCTCCTAAATTCGGTTCCCCAGCACTATAAATATCGCAAGCCACAACCAAATCAGCATCCCCAAAAGATTGAGCAAATTCTGGCAAAAATGTCAGAGTCCGGCTGTAACGGTGGGGTTGAAAAATTGCAACCACTCTTCGGGATTTGGGATTTTTTTCGCTACCTTCGATCCGCAAGCGAGCCGCCGCCAAGGTGACACGAATTTCGCTAGGATGGTGGGCGTAGTCGTCCACAAACAGGATGTCATTGTGAAAACCCCGCACCTCAAAACGGCGGCGAGCTCCTTCAAAGCCAGCAATCGCTTTGGCAATCGCCGAAAACTCTAACCCCAACAATCGGCCTACTGCTACCGCAGCTAGTGCATTGCTGAGATTGTGTGTACCCAGCAACTTCAACTCGATTTCCCCTAGGAAAGTTCCTCGCTCCCAAATCCGTGCCTTGGTGCTTTCTGCTCCGTACTCCACGCCCGAAACCGTGTAGTCAGCACCGCTGTCCGGCTGCAAGCTATAACTGACATGAGGCTGAAGGCAGTCTTTGACGATTTGGTCGTCAATGCAGCCCACCAAGGTTTGACAGTTTTGGGCAAACACCTTAAATGTGTCTATTACTTGGTCAAGGGTATCGTAATGGTCTGGATGATCCAGTTCTACATTCGTCACTATGCCAATTTTGGCAACCAGCTTGACGAGAGAACCGTCGGATTCATCAGCCTCGGCAACTAAGTAGGGGCCTTCTCCCAAACGGGCATTGCCTTCCCAAGCATTTACCTCGCCTCCTACCACGATCGTCGGGTCTAGACCCGCCGCCATCAGCATGAAGCCGATTAAGCTGCTAGTAGTAGTTTTGCCGTGAGTCCCGGCTACCGCTATGCTTTGGTAATCTTGAATTAAGGCTGCCAACACATCCGATCGATGAAAAATCGGACAGCCCAAATCTAAAGCAGCTCGATATTCGGCATTGGCTGGGTGAATAGCCGTCGAACATACTACTTGAGGCAATCCCCCAATTGCTTGGGCGCTTGAACCGTTGCCGTTCAATTGGAGAGCTTCGGCTGTCGCGACAGAAGTCCCTACCGTACCCGCGACTATCGAGGATACTGCCCTTTCCTGTTGGCCGCAGTCGGGACTGCTACCGTTAAGGGCCGTTTGAAATAGTTCAAAATTGCTGGCGTCTTGACTCCAAAAAATATGAGCTCCCATTCCTTGCAAGCGCTCGGTTATGTGACTCGATTTAATGTCGGAGCCGTACACAGGCAACTTGCGTTTAGCTAGAATGTAGGCTAGGGCTGACATCCCAATCCCACCAATGCCGATGAAATGAAATGGTCTACCGCTGAAATCAACAGAACTCGGCATCTTCGCTCCTCACACACCACACCACGCCAATAACACGCGATATCATATCAAGAATTGTTTTTTCAGGATACAGTTCGCTAGAGATTTTGTACAAAATTCTCTGCGCGTCCCTAGATTTGCGGGACTTGTAGAGATGTTTGTCTTGTATCCTATATGACTTAGTACCGAGTAGTTTTCCGGAACAGTCACAGCTCGAAAATAGCAGGTAACAGAAAACGCGGTCTGGGGTCTGGCCCAACAGACTAATTTGGGTGCTTGCATACTCCTGCATTCTTTCTATTTCTATCCGCCTGCTGTGCTCGGATACGGTAGCAAAAGCCCCACAACCTTTCTACCAAGATTGAGGGTAAAACCCATAAGGATTTACAAACACTACCACGTATAACCAAATTTCGCTCCTTTTACAGTCATAAATCTACCTTTACGGTCATTATCTCGCCCAAGTCAGAGATTGACACGAGCGCAGCTATAGTATATATTTTTACTATATTGTATATATAAGTTATGTAGTTAGTCGGAATAGTCGAATAGCCATTGAGCCAACCAAATCATGGGCTCGATCGAGAAGCCGATGAACCCTCTTGGCAGCCCTGAAAGTTTTTACCACTGCGCTAAAAAGTATATCTACTGTCAAAACTTTTTGACCCGCCAACCAACGAATGCTCAGGCGGTCGATCGCGCAATCAAAACAAGTTGGGATTAATATTGGCAAGGTTAATCACCGAGTCCCGGAACCACTCCGACCCTCAGAACCGGGTTTTTGAACTCGGATTGAAGGTTTGAACGAATTAAGGGGGTGAACAAAATCGGTTTTAGCCTCCAGGACGATCGTCGAAACTAGGGTCGTCCAAGCGTTTGTCCCCAATGTGAAGCGAGGGTTTTCTAATAAACGAGCTTATGGTTAAAAGTGTATAAACATAAAATTGGCGCGATGTCTGTATTAATCCTGATTTTGGGGAAATATGGGGAAAATAGCGATTTTGGGGGGGACTTTCGATCCGGTTCACTGGGGTCACGTGTTGGTAGCCGAGACGGCTGCGAGTCAATTTGCTCTCGATCGAGTCATTTGGGTAGCGGATCGCTCTCCTCCTCACAAGTGGCGCCCGGATTTGGCAAGTTTTGAGCAGCGGCGGGAAATGCTCGCTCTGGCGATCGCCGATCGCCCCGACTTCCTAATTTCGCCGCGGTCGGCAAATCCCTCCGACAGTTCTTTTGCGATCGACACCCTGCTGTATTTGCAAAAATTGTATCCAGGCGATCATCGGTGGTACTGGATTATTGGTAGTGACGCACTCCTTACTCTCCCCAAATGGCACCGGTGCGGCGAAATTGCCGGGTTGTGCGACTGGTTGGTGGCCCCACGTCCGACTCAGGGAGAGCGAGAGACAGCAGAAAGCGGGGAGATAGGGGAACTGTCCGAGTGGGGAGATTGTCCGGGTGGAAAACCCCTCACTTCTGCGGGGGACAGGATGCAGGTTCAGGCAAATGCTGTGGGCCGACGAGTTGCCGAACAAATGGCTCTTTTGGACGTGGAGATTCGCTGGGAGGTGCTTTCCATGCCTGCGATCGAGATTTCGTCGAGCCACATCCGCCGCTGCTGCGCCGAAAGGATCGACCTCCGCTACTTAGTCCCGGAAGTTGTCGGGACTTATATTGCAGCCCATCAGCTTTACCAGTAACCAGCGGCACAAAGCCTAATGCCTTGGGCCTTGCAATTTCACCCTTCTAGAAAAGTTCAAGCTTTTTTGATCGACACAAAAAGTTAGAAAGGATCGACCTTTGCGATATGATCTTGTCTCATAAGTCAATTCTTAAATTTTTCCAAAATTTAAGCCTGAGCTAAGGGCTGCCATCGTTAGGAGGTACTAAAGTGATTCGAGTCGCGATCAATGGTTTTGGACGTATCGGGCGCAGTTTTGCGCGCTGCTGGCTGGGCAGAGAAAACAGCCAGCTAGAGTTGGTAGCTATTAATGACACTTCCGATCCCAGAAGTAATGCTCACTTGCTGAGATACGATTCCATGATGGGAACGTTGAAGAATGTGGACATCAGTGCGGATGAAAATTCCATTACCCTAAATGGGAAGACAGTTAAATGCGTGAGCGATCGCAATCCGCTAAACTTGCCTTGGAAAGATTGGGGTATTGATCTGATTATTGAATCGACCGGTGTCTTCGTTGACCAAGCTGGTGCATCGAAGCATATCACTGCCGGCGCTAAAAAAGTGCTAATTACCGCTCCCGGCAAGGGTTCTGAAGTTGGCACTTATGTGATGGGAGTCAACCACCACAACTACAAGCACAGTGACTACACAGTCATCAGCAATGCTAGCTGTACTACCAACTGTCTGGCTCCTGTACTGAAAGTGCTGCACGAAAATTTTGGCATCGTCAAAGGCATGATGACCACTACCCACAGCTATACTGGGGACCAGCGCTTGCTGGATGCCAGCCACCGCGACTTGCGGCGGGCGCGGGCGGCAGCAATGAATATTGTGCCGACTTCTACCGGAGCAGCCCAAGCTGTGGCTTTGGTGATTCCAGAATTGAAGGGCAAGTTAAATGGTATTGCCATGCGCGTGCCGACTCCTAATGTGTCGGTAGTTGATTTTGTGGCTCAGGTAGAGAAAAAGACTTTTACCGAGCAAGTAAATCAAGTGTTCAAAGAAGCCGCCGAAGGCTCCATGAAAGGGATTTTGGAGTACAACGATTTGCCTTTAGTTTCATGCGACTATCGCGGAAGTGATGCTTCTTCGATTCTGGATTCCAGCTTAACGCTGGTGATGGATGGCGACATGGTAAAGGTTTTGGCTTGGTACGACAATGAATGGGGCTACAGTCAGCGGGTGGTTGACTTGGCTGAATTGGTCGCCGAACGTTGGGAAGCTTAATCCGAAGGTAGAAGGCATTAGTCATTCGGCAGAAGGTAAAAAATCCTGATATTTTTTACTTTTGAGTCGATTTCTAGCTAACTGGTTATTTCTGTTTTCGAGCGCTAGAGACTTTTGGCAGTCGATAGTTGGCGAGTACAAAATGAAATATCGTAGGGACATGGCAGTGCCGTGTCCCTACCCGATATCTGTATGCTGCTACTCCCAGCTATCGAACTTTTTGCAATAATACTGCGATCGGGCTTTCGGGCCGGCTTGATGATAAATTTGTAGTTTGTTTGTAGTAAGTGCTTAAACTTGCTCTGGTAAGGCACCGGAAAATCCCAAATATTAAAAATAATAAAAATTACGAATATAAAAGCTAAACAAGTGGAAAAATAGCAACAGCTACGGTAGAGTTTTCAAAGCAAAATGTGATATGAAAAAAGCGTTAATTAGCGGTATATCAGGCCAGGACGGAGCTTATTTAGCTAAACTGTTGCTCGATCGAGGTTATGAAGTTTGTGGCACCTCCAGGGACGCCCAAATGTCTAGTTTCGGAAACCTGGCCCGTTTGGGCATCCGAGACAGAGTAAAACTAGAATCCATGTCGCTCAACGATTTTCGCAGCGTCTTGCAAGTGCTTGCCAAAATAGAGCCAGATGAGGTGTACAATCTAGCAGGTCAAAGTTCCGTCGGTCTGTCTTTTGAACAACCCGTAGAAACCCTCGAAAGCATTGCCACAGGCACATTGAATCTGTTAGAAGCAATTCGGTTTACTGGTGGCAAAATTAAACTTTACAATGCCAGTTCCAGCGAATGTTTTGGGGATACCCGAGGCAATCCAGCCGATGAAAATACGCCTTTTCGCCCCAGAAGTCCTTACGCGGTGGCGAAAGCAACGGCATTTTGGGAAGTAGCGAATTATCGAGAAGCGTACAATTTGTTTGCGTGTTCTGGTATTTTGTTCAATCACGAGTCGTCGCTGCGGCCAGAGAGGTTTGTAACGCAAAAGATTGTATCTGTTGTGTGTCGAATTGCTGCGGGTAGTTCCGAAAAACTGCATTTGGGAAATATTTCAGTGCAGCGGGACTGGGGTTGGGCGCCGGAATATGTGGAGGCGATGTATTTGATGTTGCAGCAGGAAGAACCGGACGATTATGTAATTGCCACGGGTGTAAGCTATCCTTTGGAGGAGTTTGTGCAGACAGCGTTTGTTTCTGCGGGTTTGGATTGGCAGGAACATTTAGTAACCGATGCGAGTCTTTACAGACCGACGGAGATTGCAGTTGGGAGGGGGAATCCGGGTAAGGCAAAAGAAAAATTGGGCTGGGAGGCCAAATATAAAATGCCCGATGTGGTGCGGATGATGGTGGAAGCGAGGATGGGTAAGGTGTGAGTATTTTTTTAGAAAATATAGCTCTTTGTTTGCAATAAATACCTGTTGTGAATTATCAGCGGTTGTGTACCCTTTTAAAGATGTGAAACAATGCAAGTAGTTATATTAGCAGGCGGTTTGGGGACACGTCTCCGAGAAGAAACAGAATTTCGTCCTAAGCCCCTAGTAGATGTGGGCGGGTATCCAATTCTCTGGCATATTATTAAGACCGATGCCCATTACGGCTTTCAAAATTTTCTTGTGTGTTTGGGTTATGGGGGCAACATGATTAAGGAGTCTTTCCTCAATTATGAAGCGATGAATAATGATTTTACTATTTGCTTGGATCGCCAAAATCAGATTACCTATCACGAAGAACACCAGAAGCAAGATTTTAAGGTGACACTGGCGGAAACACGGCCAAGACACCATGACTGGGGGGTGAAACGTGTGGAGAAATAAATTACTGATGAGCCTGAGTGGAAGAGGGCTCATCGTACTGCGGCGGCTGAGTTTGTTGATCGACATTCTGATTTTGTGATCGAGCAACCAGCATGGTATTTTAATGAAAGTGAGTTAAGTGAAAACCTTACTCACTGGCCTGGATCGTGGTTGGGGCGACTGTGAGCAGGAATGCCGGGGAAAACTGTAAAATTAGATTAGCGGGAACAAATGGTTATCGCTTTCAATCCTTATAAGCTGATGGAAAGGAGCTGTAGTGAAGGCAATAAAGCTCCCAAACAAGCAAAAAAATACACACACATATTTCAGACACAAGCTAGAGCTGTAACCATCTTTCAGATGTACGTATTCCCAATTTTAGATAAGGAGTAATTAGAATGGGTTTAATCAGAGGAGGAGTGCCAACCGAGCTAGCAATAGCATTGAAAGAGGCATACAATTTGCAAGGTTTTATTGAAACTGGCACTAACTGCGGTGCAACGGCATTGTGGGCTGCACAGTATTTTCCAAAAGTTATAACAATCGAAGCAGCTAAAGAAATATATGAGTCAGTAGTAAACAACTACGGTCACTTAAGAAATATAAACTTCGTATTGGGAAACTCAAAAGAGCAGCTTGCAGCAATTGTACCCACACTCAAGGAACCTTGTATTTTTTGGCTAGACGCTCACTGGAGCGGGGGAATAACATATGGAGAATCTGAGGAGTGTCCGCTGCTGGAAGAGTTGCAAATTATCAACGATTCTGAATGCGATCACTTTATCCTGATAGATGATGCCCGCCTTTTTTTATGTCCCCCCCCGAGCCCTCACCGTATAGAGGAGTGGCCGACTATTGATGCTGTTACCAGTTTGTTGAATTCTGGAAGAAGTCGGTATACCGTTATAGTTGAAGATGTAATAGTTTCTGTTCCCGAAGGAGCCAAATTACTCGTGGCTCAGTATAGTCAGGAAGTTAGCACAAAGGCATGGGAAAATCAAGTGCACTTGCTCCAACAGCCAGCACCTGCATTGCCTGAAAAACAGGCAAAACCTAGAGCCGGAGCCAAGACAACCTTGCACAGCGGCGAATTGCTGTGTATCGAAAGATTCATCGCATCCGGGCAAGTAGTTTTTGATGTAGGTGCCAATGTTGGCAGTTGGAGTGAGGAAGTATTTAATCAATTTCCTAAAACAGAGATCCATCTGTTTGAACCAGTTCCTAAAATTTACAAAATTCTTTTACAAAATTTAGCAGAAGGAATTTGTAATAGTCAAATTATTGCCAATAACTATGCGCTAGGGAAACAAGAAGAATCAAATCAGTTTGCTTATTACCAAGAGTCTCCGGAATGGAGTACATTTTACCGGAGGTTGCAGGCGGAAAAGGAATATGATATTAAGCCACCTCAAATTCTAAATGTTTTGACAACTACTATAGATAATTACTGTCAAAGACAAGAAATTAGCCACATTAATTTTTTAAAGATAGATGTGGAAGGTGGCGAATTAGATGTACTAGAGGGAGCAGAAAAATTATTAAGTAAGGGAAAAATTGATTACATTCAATTTGAATACGGTGGCACTTACATAGACTCGAAAAAAACTCTAAAACAAGTTTTTGAATATTTTCAAAATTTGCGGTATGCAATATTTAAGATTCAACCAGATGGATTAGAGTATTGCCATAATTTTCAGCCAGATTATGAAAATTATCAGTGGAGCATTTTTTTAGCAGTAAACGAACGTTTTCGATCGACAGTTTTGGGTGAAGCACCCCAAATGCTGGATTTACAGCAACTTTGTACGCAGCATTCCATCGTTCCGCGAGGTGTTGTTCACGTTGGAGCCCACGAAGGTCATGAAACAGGATTGTACCAAGCAATGGGCGTGCAAAGGGTATTGTATATCGAAGCTAATCCAGAAGTGTTTGAAAGATTGCAGATAAAAATAGCAGAATTCCCCAACGTGCAAGCAGTTAATTGTGCTGTGAGCGATCGAAATGGCACGGTAAACTTGCACGTCACTTCAATGGATCAAAGCAGTTCGATTTTGCCGTTAAAGCTTCATGCAGAGATTTATCCCACCATTCAGGAAACTCACCAAGTAACAGTAGAATCAAAAACTCTAGATACCCTGCTGCAAGAACTGGAATTGGAAGCGGCGGATTTTAATATCATCAACATAGATATCCAAGGTGCAGAACTTTTGGCTTTGCAAGGAGCGACTAACTTACTCAAAGGTGTAGAAGCAATTAACACAGAAGTAAATTACGAAGAACTGTACGAAGGCTGCGCGTTGATTGACCAAATAGATGAATTTTTGGCTAATTACGGTTTCGATCGTGCTGCAACAACAACCCCGCTTCACCCGTCTTGGGGGGATGCGTTTTATGTCAAAAAGCCAGCCGTTACTATGTCGGAACTTGACATCAATCGATTTGGCAACCAGATATTTGAGTACGCTTTTTTAAGAATCTATGCCAAACAGCATAATCTCCGGTGCGAGACACCTGCTTGGATCGGACAATATCTATTTGGTCATCAAGACCAGCCGATTTCTCAGAAATTACCTCAAATTAAAGAAGTTAGGCAACAAGATGGAACATTTTCTGTTTGGTTTGCTGAAGCTATCATCCCCAATTCGCCAACAATTTACAAAAATGTAGACTTTTCGGGTTACTGCCAGTACCACACAAAATATTACGCTCCCTACAAAGATTACGTGCGCTCGCTATTTAAACCAGCGGCAGAAGTTGAAGCAAAAATGCAAGCTGCGATCGCTTGCCTGCGTTCTCTAGGCAAAACAGTTGTAGGTCTGCACCTGCGCCGCGGGGACTACTGCCAATTTAATACAGTACCTTTCTTGCCAGCACCTAGCGAATGGTATAAAGAGTGGCTCACGGGTCTGTGGGAAAGGCTTGATGAACCTGTACTATTCATTGCTAGCGACGAAATAGAAAAAGTTATCGGAGATTTTGCAGAATACAACCCAGTAACGGCCAAAGATTTAGGTGTAGATTTGGCTGAAGCAGAGTTTTATCTAGATTTTTACTTATTGAGCCAGTGCGATATTGTCGCTATCTCAAATAGCAGCTTTTCGTTTGCAGCGTGTATGCTCAGCGAAACAGGCAAGTTCTTTTTCCGTCCCGATTGGTCAGCACAGAAACTAATCCCGTTCGATCCTTGGAACAGTGACCCTCTGTTGTGGAAGGAAGAGGCTCAACTTAAGACTATTGATATAGCAGAGAAAATTCTTCTAAATAACGTAGAGTTTTTACTGAACAATTATCACTTGCGGGATGAAGATTTTGTGCAAGCAGCTTACCGCGCCTATTTAATCCGTGATATCGATATAGAAAGCCAACGATGGTATGTTCAACAACTTCCAGAAAATAAGATCACGCGCAGAGGAATCCTTAACATAATTAGCCAATCATTAGAGTTTAAGAGGGTGTGGGAGTCTATCGGCTCACCTTCAGAAGCAGAAACTTACTGGCGGATCGGAAGTCACTGGGTACAGCAAGGTAAATGGGATGATGCGATCGCTGCTTACCATCATGCTTTGAAGCTAAAGCCAGACTTAGCATTAGCTTACTGCCGTTTGGCAGACGAGCTAGCCAGACAAAACCAACTTGATGCACCGCTAGCTTTAAGAGCGAGATTCTTTAAAGCTTTACTAAATGAACCACATTCAGCGGAGTTCTATGCTTGTTTAGGAAAACTGCGCTTTGCTGCTGGTCATTTAGGTTGGGACATACTGGCTTATCAAAAATCACTATCAATTCAACCAAATTCCCCGGATTTAGCTGCTGAAGTATGTTTCGATATGGGAACTGCTTTGAAGCAACAAGGCAAGTTGGAAGAGGCACAAGTTTATTTCCAAAAAGCACGGCTAGTTACACATCCTCAAGGATTTTATGCGACAGCAAAAGCGTGGGCGATTGCTTTTAATTGGGAGTCAACCAACTATATAGAAATACATCCTCCCCATCAAGTTAGTATCTCACCTCTACCAAAAACAATAGATAAAAATGTTCATCCTCTACTGCTACTTTGGAGCCAATTTGATGTAAGGGAAACCTTTGTAGCTGCGATACCAGACGGGCGGTATTGTGAACTGTACAGCAATACCCATACAGCCGTTATAAGTTCAGATAACAAGCTTATTCTCAATCTTTCTAGTGGTCCTGGCATTCCTCTAGAGCAGCACCCTATTTTAACAGCAAACAACATACCGCCTGTGCATCATATTGATGGCACGGTAGCGGTTTTAGCTGTAGATACAGGTCACGTTTATTACCATTGGATGCTGGATTTACTGCCGAGGATTGGATTGCTACAGCTCAGTGGGTACGGGTTGGAGGCAATCGATAAGTTTTTAATTAGTGGCTACAATAAGCAATTTCAAAAAGAAACTTTGGCTGTTTTGGGAATTGGGGAGAATCAACTCGTAGAGACTAACAAGTATCCCCACGTGCAAGCTAATAAATTAGTAGTTCCGTCTTATCCAGGAACTATCTGTTTGCCGACTCAATGGTCTTGCGATTTTCTCAACAGTAAGTTTCTGCCGTTAGCGGAGCAGTCAAAATCTGCGTTTGGCGATCGCATATATATTAGCCGCAGTGCAGCCAATAGCCGTAAAATCATTAATGAAGATGAAGTTTTAAAGGTTTTGAACGAGCTGGGCTTTACAAAGGTATTTGCTGAGTCACTATCATTGGCAGAACAAGTAGCAATGATGGCTGAGGCTAAAGTGGTAATATTGATGCACGGCTCAGCAGTAAGCAACCTTGTATTCTGCCAACCAGGAACTAAAGTTATCGAAATTTTTTCACCTCACAAGATGGTGCAAATTGGTGCGATAATTAGCTACCACCGAGAACTTGACTACCACTATCTAATAGGGTCAGGGATTGAATGTCCTTACTTCCGTCAACTCATTTATCATCAAGATGGCTTAGAAGATACACTTGTTAATATTGAGGCGCTCAAAAATGTGCTGGCTCAGGCTCGAGTCGCTTAGAGTATCAGCAGAGTTTAACTTTATGATTGAGTACAACACCCCAACAACATCAAAACGACAGCAAATCGCCTCCTCCAGATTTCCTTGCTCTAGAAGTCGATCGCCCCCCGCCAATCCCCCTGTTTCGCTAAAGCATTCCCCCAATCCAAATAAATTTCCAAGTTATCTGGTTGAATATTTAGCAGGTTGCGGTATGCTTGCACGTCATTTGGATTTAGTTGTACTGCACGGCGGTAGGAGGCGATCGCAGCCTCCAAATCCAACTCTCTTCGCTGCTGCAAAAGATCTGCTATGCAGCCGTAAATCCAATCCACATCCGGGTTAAGAATACTTGCTTGGCGGTAAGCCGCGATCGCCTCATCTAACCGGCCCAGTTTCACCAAACTCTGCCCCAATCCACAGTAAGAACCAAAGTGATCGGCATTGAGTTCAGTAGCTTTACGAAAGGCAGCCACTGCTTCCTCCCACTGTTGCTGTCGATCTAAAGCATCCCCCAAGTGATGATAAGACCAAGAAAAATCCGGGTTGAGTTCTATGGCGCGGCGGTAAGATGCGATCGCTTCCTCGAATTGACCGAGTTTTGCTAGAGCTTCCCCTAAATTGTGGTGAGACCAAGATAGGTCAGGATTTAGCTCAATGGCACGGCGGTAGGCTGCGATCGCTTCATCTAAATTGCCTGACTCTAGAAAATGATCTCCTTCGTGGATATGGGTTACAGCCGTTTTCTCTGCATTCATTTTGAATAAGTGCCACTTGTGATAAACTTGCAACGTAGTTGATTTTAACTGAAGTGTGCGAGCAAGACAA
Organism: Microcoleus sp. B3-D2; assembly: GCF_036705345.1. NCBI lineage: Bacteria > Bacillati > Cyanobacteriota > Cyanophyceae > Oscillatoriales > Microcoleaceae > Microcoleus > Microcoleus sp. B3-D2. Next base: position 19,360 of record NZ_JAUBUG010000073.1, on the reverse strand, counting down.
GAACTCACTGGACTGACCTGACCCTACTCAAACACAGTAAAATACTGAATTGAGGATTTACGGTTGACATGGGGAACATTTTGCGAACCCTACCAGTCTGTCCACACTGAGGCAAGTTGCCTTCGGTCGAAGCAATCTAGCCAATAACAAGGAAAAATCAGGAGAGGAGACGAAGTACAAAATGCACCAAGTCGTGCAGATAATAGTAGATGAAATATCTTACATGAAAACATTTGTTTCAACAAAATTCATAGAGGTATATAGGTATTATTGTGGTTGAACTAATTGCCGTTAAGGAGGAACTAAAATGACAAACTGGCAAAAAACATTTTTATTTAAAGGAAAAGAGTTATATTACAATCGCATACCGTATAACAATCCGTCGGAAAGAGCGGTTGAAGTTTCGATTGGGTTTAACTTTCTGATTAATCTCCCAAATTCAGACCGTGTTCTAGAAGTGGGGAACGTACTTTCGCGCTATGAAAGCTCACTGGGCGAACAGATGGGGGTTATTAAAAGAAGAATTATAGACAAATTTGAAATAGATATAGGTGTGGATAACGAAGATTTAATGACTCTTGAATCCGAGGAAAAATATGATGCTATAGTTTCAATCTCTACCGTAGAACATATAGGTCAGGGACTTGCTCCGGGCGGTGCTTACGGTGAGTCTACAGAAATTGGCGATCATCGGGAAGCTCCACTGAAGGCAATCGCGAAGATATACGATTTGCTGGCTCTTGAGGGAAAAGCATTGATTACAGTTCCCTTTGGAGTCCTTACGGATGGAGGATGGTACATTCAGTTCAGCGCACAGTATCTGGCACTCTTAAAAAAATATGGAATTCCTCAAGAAGCCATCCGTACAAGTTTCTTAAGATTAATTAATAGAGATCCAACAAAGGATAGCGTCAAAATGCTTTGGGAAGAAATAGAAGAGGTAGAACTTAGTAATGTAGAGTACAACCATCCTTTCCCCTTTGCAAATGCGATCGCTGTTATAGAGCTTTGTAAGGTTTCCAACGATTTTCATTTAGACTTAAATATCGATCCTACCCCTCTGTTTTACAATAAGCCCTATAAAAATCGGGTGGAATTGGATCAAGACAAGGCGCAATTACACCCTCCTCAGACAGATTTAGAGAAATACAACCAGCCCGAGTATCAAACTCAGGCGAAGGTGGAAATAATATCGGTTCATGTACCCAAAACAGCAGGAACAACATTTTATCAAGTTTTAAGTGATGTTTATGGTACTGAATCGGTTTTCAGGGATAATGTGAATGTTCCCGAAAGTCAAATTAAACCATCTGCTTTACCAGCAAACATTAAAGTTATTCATGGTCACTTTGCCTTAAACAAGTACAAGGGCTATTTTCATAATGCTAAAAAAGTAATCTGGTTGAGAAACCCTGTAATGCGATTAATATCAAATTACTTTTTTTGGCGGATGCAAAAGGTTGGTATTCCACGCAATATGGACGTCTTGGGAATCGTAGAGTTTGCCAATCTTCCTGGCGTGCGAAATATAGTAGCTAAATTGATTGGAAAAAATCATTTGAGTAATTTTTACTTTGTCGGACTTCAGGAGTTTTTCCAGTCGGACTTAGAAGACTTAAAAACGATGATGGGGTGGAGTGATATTAGCGTTCTTTTTACTAATGCTAATACATTTCCTGATTATGATATTCAATTACGAAAAATATTAGATGATAACGAAATTGTCAAGAAGTTAGCACAGAGCAATAGTCTCGATATGGAACTGTATCAAGAGGCTCTGAACTTGCGAGCAAAGCGTAGGAATGAATTAGGTGGATTCCACCAGCTTCTGCAACTTAGTGAACAGTCTCAGTCGCAATTGCATCAAGCACAGAGTCAATTCGCACAATCCCAGTTGGAGCTGCACCAGACTCAGGGTGAATTGGAGCAATCTCAGACTCAACTGCACCAGACTCAGGGAGAATTGGAGCAATCTCAGTCTCAACACCACCAGACTCAGACGGAATTGGCACAATCTCAGTCTCAACTGCACCAAACTCAAGCAGTATTGGTACACTCTCAGTTGGAGCTGCACCAGACTCAGGCGGAATTGGAGCAATCTCAGACTCAACTGCACCAGACTCAGGGAGAGTTGGAGCAATCTCAGTCTCAACTGCACCAGACTCAGGGAGAGTTGGAGCAATCTCAGTCTCAACTGCACCAAACTCAAGCAGTGTTGGTACACTCTCAGTTGGAGCTGCACCAGACTCAGGGAGAATTGGAGCAATCTCAGGCTCAACTGCACCAGACTCAGGGAGAATTGGAGCAATCTCAGGCTCAACTGCACCAGACTCAGGGAGAATTGGAGCAATCTCAGGCTCAACTGCACCAGACTCAGGGAGAATTGGAGCAATCTCAGGCTCAACTGCACCAGACTCAGGGAGAATTGGAGCAATCTCA
>NZ_JAUBUG010000073.1:0-16821 GCF_036705345.1 Microcoleus sp. B3-D2 | reverse complement strand
CAATCTCAGGCTCAACTGCACCAGACTCAGGGAGAATTGGAGCAATCTCAGGCTCAACTGCACCAGACTCAGGGAGAGTTGGAAAGATTGAAACTTCCGCCAGTCATTCACAGGCAGGCTGATGTGCAACAAAGTCAGACTCAGTACAAACTCCTGTTGTGGGAGGGATGGTACGCTTATCACAAAGGCGATCAGAACGGAATGGCTCACTTTCTCAAAGAATCTTTGAAGTGTACGCCTTTATCACCAACAGAAACTATCTTGGACTGGTTAGAAAAATTTTCCCAATTCTCTTCGGAAAAGGGAGTCCACCTCGATACCAACTCGCTAATCAATTCAGCGGAATGGAAAGAATTGATGCGGCGCAGCCTTAATGGTAAGGTGTCAGTAGCAGTACGTTAAATAAAAATAGCTAGCAATATTAACTTACTTGCTTGAAAAATGCGATCAAAAATGTCAAGTTACTTGACAATTAATTTGTCTATAAATTGATTCTTCTAAAAGCCGTTGAGGGTAGGACAATAATTGGTATGTTGAAAAATACACTGACTTCTTCTTTAGGTATTAATTTCGTAGGTCACGTGAGCGGGGAATATGGTTTGGGAGAAGGAGCAAGAGGCACTCTAAGAGGAATGGAATCGGTAGGTATCCCCTTCACAATTAATGATATTAAAGTAGATTGGCACAGGAACTTAGATGATAGCTACACAAATGTTTCTCAAAATATTCAATACCCCATCAACCTGATTCATATCAATCCAGGGGATGGCATGATTGAAGGTCTGGGTACTGAATATTTTAAGGGGCGATATAATATTGGCTACTGGGCTTGGGAATTGCCAATTTTACCCCGCGTCTGGGAGTATGCTTTTGATTTATTCGATGAGATTTGGACTTATAGTAATTATACGGCTGAAACAATAGCTAGGCAGTCACCAATTCCTGTTCTAAAACTACCACCTAGTATTGCTCTACCATCAACATCTGTGGACAGAAAGGCATTAGGACTACCTCAAGGAAAATTTGTTTTTCTGTTTATGTTTGATTTTCACAGTACGCTAGCACGCAAAAATACATTGGGTACTATTGAAGCCTTTAAACAAGCTTTCCCTCAATCAAACAATGAGGATGTATTGCTGGTCATAAAGTCTTCTAACGGACATTTTCATCCTCAGCAGAGAGAACAACTGAAAGAGCAAGCGGAGGACTGGCCCTCCATTCGCTTAATAGATGGGCATTTGAAGAAAGAAGAGCTTTATGGCTTAGTTAAAAGCTGTGACTGCTATGTATCGTTGCACCGTGCTGAGGGCTTTGGTTTGACAATGGCAGAAGCGATGTATTACGGCAAGCCAGTGATAGCGACAGCCTACTCATCTAATATGGAATTTATGAATGTAGGCAATAGTTTTCCTGTTAAATACGATTTAGTGACACTTGCGGAAAATTATGGCCCTTACTCGCAAGGAAATGTTTGGGCAGAACCCGACATTGATCATGCTGCGTCTTTAATGCAATATGTTTTTCAAAATTATCAGGAAGCGCAGCAAGTAGGTGCTAAAGCTGCTCAAGATATCAAATCTTTGCTGAGTCCGCAAGCTGTTGGCAACAAAATTAGAAATCGCCTTGAACAGATAATGAAAATTAGGATTACGAGAGAATTAGCGCAAGCTAAAGTTCAACTGCCTGTATTCAAGGACGAAGCTTTTTTGCAACAAACTGAGCGTCTGAACGATGGATTATTTTTGGAAGTTGCTTATGAGACTTATCTCAAACGTAAGCCTGATAAGGAAGGGAAAAATCACCACATTCAGGATTTAGGTAACGGCAGTAGGACACGCCAAGACTTGCTCACCATACTGCGACAATCACCTGAATTTGAGTCGCTGTGGAAGCTCCTAAAGAAAGAATTATTATCTTCATCTTTGGGTTTAGAAGTTATTTCAATTCATGTACCCAAAACAGCCGGGATAACATTTGGCAAAGTTCTCCAACAGGTTTACGGTGCAGAGCAAGTTTTTTGGGAAGATGGCAAATTGCCCTTAGCCACCATCTTGGATCAGCGTTTAATTAGACTGCAAACTCAAGTGATTCACGGTCAATTTCCAGCTAGCAGGTACAAAGAATGCTTGTTATATTCTTCTCCTAAACTAATTGCATGGCTGAGGCATCCGATTACTCGTTTAATTTCTGGGTATTGTGATTGTATTGGTAAGCCTGCTGAAGCGAGTGAAAATGATTTTCAAGAAGATGTAAATAAGACTCAACCTGATTTAGTTGAATTTGCCGAGATGCCGGAAAATCAAAATGTTATATCTGAATACCTGCGAGGAATAGAAATCACCGATTTTTTCTTTATAGGTATCCAAGAATTTTTTCATGATGATCTCAACAATTTGAAAGAAATTCTAGATTGGCCAGAGTTAGAAATTGGTTGGAATAATAAAAATAAATATCAAGGGTATCATACCTATGTAAACAAGGTGTTGGGTGATAAAAACATGGTGGCTAAGCTAGCAGCTCTCAATAGTGATGATATTGAAGTTTATCAAACGGCATTAAACTTGAGACAGAAGCGGAAAGACATAACTAGAATAATCTCATAATTATTGGAGATGCGCGGTATTATTATGAGTGAACAAAAGGCTCCGACGACTACCCTTAAGCGACAGCTAGGTATTATCAATGACGAGCCAAGCTTAACCAATCCCGTCTCGCAGATGGCCACAGAGACCCAGTGCCGATCAGATGCCTTCTACTATTGGTGTCAGGAAACTCGTCTTCCCCATGAGCCGATATTCCATCGAAAACTGTGGGAATACGCCTATATCCTTCAGTGTCTGTCAGAGACAGGGATGATGTCACCAGGCAGGCGCGGGGTCGGTTTTGGCGTCGGCCAGGAACCGTTAGTAGCTGTAATGGCTGCGCGAGGCTGCGAAGTGGTGGCCACAGACCTAGATTCCGAGGAAGCCACTAAGCAGGGATGGGCAGGTACCGGTCAATATGCAGCCACGCTAGAGGCACTTAACGAGCGCGGCATCTGCCCCCCGGAACGCTTCGCATCAAAGGTGAGTTACCGCGTGGCAGATATGAACAAGATAGATCCTGATTTGGTCGGCTTCGATTTTGTCTATTCGTCTTGCGCTTTCGAGCACGTCGGCTCGATAGAACTGGGGCTGCAATTCGTCAAAAACAGCCTTAAGTGTCTGCGTCCGGGCGGAATAGCAGTACATACCACCGAATTCAACGTTTTTTCTAATGACGCGACGATCGACCACCAACAGACTGTACTGTTTCGACGGCAGGACATCGACGGACTCGCAGCAGATTTGACCAGCCAAGGACACCAAATAGTCCTCAACTACAACACCGGAAGCGGGCCATTCGATCGTCACATAGACGTACCGCCCTGGTCGGGGATACACTTAAAGCTTCAGTTGGAACAATATGTCACAACATCCTTGGGGCTACTGATTAAGAAGGCTTCATAGATTAAATCGTTTTTCAATCCTATTCAGCTATTTCTACTCAGCAAAAAACAAGACGAATGTTAAATCATCAACTAAATAATTCTTTGGGTGTAAATTTAGCCGGTCATATAACCGGTGATTTTGGGCTAGCGGAAGCCGCTAGAGGAAATCTCAGAGCCCTCGAAGCAGCCAGAATTCCCTTTGCAGCTAAGGATCTGAAAATAGATTGGCTACCCAACTCCGATAACAGCTACAAAAAATTTTCCGACGACAATCCCTATCCAATCAATATAGTCCAAACCAACCCCAATTGGGTTGAGCAGATTTTAGCCGGGTACTTTCCCGGCATTGGTTCTGAATATTTCAAAGGGAAATACAATATAGGTGTCTGGTTATGGGAACTGCCAGTATTTCCCTCTGAGTGGCAGTGGGCCTTTGATTTATTTGATGAAATTTGGACTACCAGTAACTTTTGTGCAGAAGCATTTTCGGCTGTCTCCCAGGTTCCTGTACTCAAAATTCCTGTTAGCCTCGCATTCCCGCAACCATTATTAACAAGAGAAAACCTCAACTTACCAAAAGATAAGTTTATTTTTCTATTCATGTTTGACTTTGGCAGTTCCTTTGAACGGAAAAATCCCTTTGCCACCGTTGAGGCATTTAAACGAGCTTTTGGTAAATCTAATCCAGATGTTTTACTCGTTCTCAAGTTTGCCAATGCTCATCTTTTTCCGCAACGGCGACAGGAACTAATTGATTTAGCTGAGGGTTGGTCATCTCTTCAGTTTATAGATGGGCATTTGAAAAAAGAAGAGATTCACGGCTTGGTTAATAGTTGTGACTGTTATGTGTCTCTGCATCGGGCTGAAGGATTCGGTTTAACAATGTCGGAAGCCATGTACTACGGCAAACCCGTAATCGCCACAGCCTATTCATCTAATATGGAATTTATGAATGTTGGCAATAGTTTTCCGGTTAAATACGAAATGGTGACAACAACTGAAGATTATGGAGCTTACCCCAAAGGCAGTGTCTGGGCGGAACCAGATATCGATCATGCTGCGTCTCTCATGCAGTATGTATTTGAGAATTATCAGGAAGCTAAGAAAACAGGAAAAATAGCAGCCAAGGAAATCAGGTCTTTATTAAATCCTCAAGCTGTAGGTATAAAAATAAAAAATCGCCTTGAATTTATCAGGGCACATCTCAATCATACCCAGTTGTCAAATAGGTTCCATGAACTTCAGACAGAAAGAGATCTATTGGCTCGTCAAGCCCAAGCTTGGAGGCAGACAGCATTGCAGGTACAGAAAGAGTTAGCAAAATACTCTTAATTTCAACGACAATAGCGCTGAATTTTTAAGCATTTATTCTAGATATTTCTTAAGTAAAAGACGAACCATGTTAAATCAAACAATAGATTCTAATTTCGGGATCAATTTTATCGGACACCTGAGCGGTGAATATGGTCTGGGAGAAGGTTCGAGGGCCACTCTCAGAGCGATTGAAGCTGCTGGTGTTCCCTTTGCACTCAAGGATATTAAGGTAGATTGGCATCGAAATTTAGACAACAGCTACACAAGTTTTTCCGAGCAAAATCCCTATCCCATTAACCTGATTCATACTCTGCCAGAACCCGTTGTTTTTAACATGGTCGATCGCGAATGCTTTAAAGGTCGATACAATATTGGCTTCTGGGCGTGGGAACTGCCGCTATTTCCTCCAGGGTGGCTGTACGCTTTTTCTTTATTTGACGAGATATGGACTTATAGCAATTACTGCGCTGAAGCCATCGCGCCCGTATCCCCCGTCCCTGTGATTAAGATGATGTCCAGCCTTGAATTTCCCGAACCGTCATTTGAGAGAGAACAATTAGGATTACCCCAAGACAAATTTATTTTTTTGTTCATGTTTGACTTCCACAGTACCATAGGTCGCAAAAATCCCTTTGCTACTTTGGAGGCATTTAAGCGATCTTTTGCTCAATCCAATGAAGATGTCTTACTGGTACTCAAGTTTTCTAATGGCAACTTTTTCCCCAAAGAGCGAGACCAACTCAAAGCGCAAGCAGCAGGCTGGCCAGTTCATTTTATAGATGGCCATTTAAAGAGAGAAGAACTTCATGCTTTAGTTGCCAATTGCGACTGCTATGTTTCCCTGCACCGGGCCGAAGGTTTTGGTTTGACAATGGCGGAAGCGATGTACTACGGCAAACCCGTAATCGCGACTGGCTACTCATCTAATATGGAATTTATGAATGTCGGCAATAGTTTTCCAGTAAAATATGACATAGTGACGCTGACCGAAGATTATGGGCCTTACTTTAAAGGCAATTACTGGGCCGATCCCAGTATCGATCATGCAGCATCATTAATGCAGTATGTTGTTGAAAATCCCCAGGAAGCACAACAAGTAGGAGCGAGAGCTGCTCAGGAAATTAAGTCTTTACTGAGTCCTCAACTTCAAGGCATCAAAATCAAAAATCGCTTGGAAATCATTAGAAACAGAATGAACCAATCTACAAACTGGTCAACTCGGATCCATCAGATGCAGCAAGAGACGGCTTTTGCCCAGTCCCAAACCCAAGTTTGGCAGCAGACAACACAGCAAATTCAATCTGAGCTAGCGCAACACCAAAGGCTTCTTAAGAGTTGTAAAATTTAATTTACTGTAGATATTTATTATTAGGAGTTCAATTATGTTCAAGAACACAAATTTTCAGTTTGGAGTTAATATTATCGGTCATGTGAGTGGGGAGTTTGGTTTGGGCGGGGGTGTACGAGGTACTATCAGAGCGATAGAAGCAGCTAACATTCCTTTCACAATCAAGGATATGAAAGAAGATTCGCAACGCAACTTAGATTCTACATACAAAAATTTTTCCAGCGAGCCTTCTTATCCCATTAATATCGTCCATACCAACCCTCACGAGTCACTGTTGAACTCTATAGATCCTGCATATTTTAATAATCGCTATAATATTGGTTTTTGGATTTGGGAACTTCCGGTATTTCCTGATATTTGGATGGGAGCTTTTAATCGATTTGATGAGGTTTGGACTTACAGTAATTACACGGCGGAAACCATTTCCGATGTCTCGCCTCTTCCAGTTGTGAAATTACCGCCTAGCATTTATTTACCGCCCAACGAATTGGGCAGAGAAGCTTTAGGATTACCTAAAGACAAATTTATTTTTCTGTTCATGTTCGACATGGGCAGCGGTTTTGAGCGAAAAAATCCTTTTGCTACCATTGAGGCGTTTAAAAAAGCTTTTGGGAAGTCTAATGAAGATGTTTTACTGATTATTAAGTTTAGACCTCATCCTTACTATCAAAATCAGTACGATCAACTAAAAGCAATGACAGAAGACTGGCCATCTATTCAACTTATCGAAGGGCATTTGAGCAAGGAAGAGGTTCATGGCTTAGTAGATAATTGTAACTGCTATGTATCGCTACATCGGGCGGAGGGTTTTGGTTTGACTATGGCAGAGGCCATGTATTACGGCAAGCCAGTCATAGCTACCGCTTATTCATCTAATACTGATTTTATGAATGTCGGCAATAGTTTTTTGGTAAAGTACGATCTAGTGGCAACTACTGAAGCTTATGGACTTTACCCAAAAGGTAGTATCTGGGCAGAGCCGGATATTGATCATACAGCTTGCCTCATGCAGTATGTGTTTGAAAATTACCCGCAAGCAGAGGAAGTAGGAGCGAGAGCAGCTAAGGAGATTAGGTCTTTATTCAATCCAGAGGTTATTGGTCAAAAAATTAGACATCGCCTTGAATATATTATGAGGACAATAGAAGAGAAAAAGTTGTTTGAATCGCAAGCTCAAGCGTGGAAGCAAGCGGCGCTGCAATCTCAGAGAGAACTAGACAGAGCAAGGCTTCAATTTTGATATTAGCAACTGGCTGGCCTCAGGGATTATTTATTGTGCGTCTTCTGATAAATTTAGCCTACAAATCTTCCCCTCGCATACAGCAAATGTAGAAACAATAAGAATTATCTGGATTATCATTGATGAGTTCGCCGTGAATGAACTCATGATAGAAATTCTCTATACTTGAGGTAGCGATCGATGTTGAAAGATCGATAAGTCCCTTAGTCTGAAGGATTTTAAAGTTGTGCTTCTCTATAAGCTTGCACAAATCTTCATAATAATATTCTATCTTGTGTTCGGCATGGATGTAACTATCAGGACTATGTACTTTTGTAGCTCGCCTGTTTGGGGTATCTAGTGCCAATATTCCCCCTGGTTTTAATAACTTGTAGGCTTCTGAAAGAACATTTTCAGCCTCCTCTACAGTGACGTGTTCTATTGACTCTCCCGACCAAATTAGGTCAAAGTAATTTTTCTGAAAGCCGGTTAAGTCTGCCATGCTTCCATAGACATATTCAATCTCACAGCCTTGGTAATTAACCTGTTGCGACCATTCCGGACCAGGAAACATCATTTTGTCGGGATGAAAATCTAAAATGTAGAGCTTTTCCGGTAGATAAGGATAGCCCAACTGTAACAAAGCACCTCTTTCATCGGAGCCAGAATAACCTCCTATGTCTAAAATAACTTTAGCAGGTGGAAGCAGTGTTCTAACCATTTCCATTCTGGCACTGTGAAGTTTACTAAGTGGGTTTTCGCCTCCTACACCTAGAAGGCGTTCTTGAAATTCATTTGATTCAATCATTTTTTGGATGACAGCAGATCTAGACACACCTGCACTAATTTCATCCAACCAACCTTCTAATCCATCTGGATCTGCTTCGCGCTCAAAGATTACCCAATAGGCCATCCAGAGATAACTCTTGTCGCTTTTAGCATGAATAGATAAAGTCTTTTGGATATTTGATTCTAGACGCTGAGCTTCTTCCGGTGTCATTTTGGTTTCTCTAAATTCGATTGACTTTGGTAGTGTAATAATATTGATTATCCGACATTACACTGCGAAATGTATACCACATCGCAGTCTAAATTAGAAAATCTTGGGTTCTAGCTGTAAGGCGTGACGGTAACAAGAACTAGCCTCATCTATTTGCCCTTTCTTAGTCAATACTTCCCCTAAATTATAGTGGAACCATGAGAAATCTGACTTAAGTTCTATGGCGCGGCGGTAACAAGCGATCGCTCCCTCCAAATCTCCTTGATGTCGCAGCATATCTCCTAAATTGTTGTGGATATACGGATCGTCAGGTTTTAACTCGATCGCGCGGCGGTAACAGTTGATCGCTTCCTCCCGCTGACCTTTTGCACTCAAAGCATCGCCTAACAATTGGTAAGGTTTATACTCATTTGGTTGAACCTCAATAGCGTGGCGGTAACAAGCCATCGCCCGCTCCATATCATTCTTTTGCGCGAAAAGCGACCCCAACTGCAAGTGCGCCTCACCGCATTCGGGATTTACCTGCAACGCCATCTGATAAAAGACGATCGCCCCATCCGGCCAATTCTTCCGCACCAAAGCATCAGCCAACCCAACATAAAGGTCAGCATCATTCGGCGCAATCTCCAGGGCCTTGTGATACAACTGCACGTCATCACGATTCTCCTGAATCGCCCGCCGGTACAAACGCATCGCCTCCTGCAAATCCCACTGCGATCGCATCCTCAAAGCATCAGCCAACTTTTGCGAAAGCCACGGCAAATCCGCCTGAATTTCCGCAGCGCGGCGGTAAGCGGCGATCGACTCATCCCACCGTTCCAGCTTCTCAAAAGCCGTTGCCATGTTGTAATAAGTCCACGGAAAATCAGGATTTAACTCGGCCGCGCGTCGGTAAACATCGATCGCTTCCTCCCACCTTTCCATTTCTAGCAGCACGTCGCCCAACTTGCTTTGCGACCAGAAGAAATTCGGATTAACTTCGTTAGCACGCCGGTAGGCAACAACTGCCTCATCCCAACGTTCCAAATTCACCAGCGCTTCTGCTAAATTGTTGTGCGCCCAAAAATGGTCGGGATTGAGTTCGATCGACCTTTGGTAAGCCGAAATTGCCTCATCCCACCTTCCTAGTTTAATTAGCGCGTCTGCTAAATAGTTGTGCGACCAACTGAAATCTGGATTTAATTCTGTTGCTTTCCTATAAGCATTTACCGCCTCCTCCCACCGTTCCAACTTCAGCAACACATCTGCTAAATTGTTGTGAGACCAGCTAAAATCTGGATTTAATTCGATCGCCTTGCGGTAAGCATTTACAGCTTCTTCCCACCGTTCCAACTTAACCAGCGACTCAGCTAAATTGTTGTGCGACCAAGAAAGATCGGGATTGTTTCTAATAGCATTAGTGTAAGCATCTACCGCCGCTTCCCACTGTTCTTGACCCTTAAGGATTTCCCCCAATTCGTGATAAGCTGCGCCAGCATTTGGGTTCAACTCAACCGCGCGTCGGTAACACTCAATTCCCTTATCTACCTTACCTTGCTCGATCAAAGTTTTGGCTAAATTCTCGTGTTCCTCAGCCGTACCAGACTTGGGGTCGAGCGCCAATGCTCGATACCAAGCCTCAGCCGCCTCCTCCGACTTGCCTAACTGCGTCAAAAGTTTTGCAAAATTGCGAAAAGCACCGGCAAAATCCGGTTTCAGGGCGATCGCCTTTTCGTAAGCAGAAACCGCTTGCTGCCACTGTTCTTGCTGCGCGCAAATGCTGCCGTAATTAGCGTATGCTTCGGCAAAATTTGGGTTAATTTCTATTGCTTTGACATAGCAACTTTTAGCTTCATCAATTTTTCCGCCAGCTTGTAGGGCGTTGCCCAGCATTTTGTAAAGTGGCGCTTCCGGCTTAATTTGCAGCGCCTTCTTGCAAGCTGCGATCGCCTGTTCCAATTTACCCTGAGCCAAATAGCCTTCTGCCAGTATTTTGTATCCTTCTGGATCTTCTATATTAATTGTAGAATTAACTGGCTGCTGCACTGGTTGCTGCACTGGCTGCTGCACTGGCTGCTGTACTGGCTGCTGCACTGGCTGCTTAACTGCGGTTGCTGCTGGCTGCTGCTTAACTGCACCGTTTTTCGCAGTTGCACCCGCTAAAGTTTGCTGTCCCTCGCTGCCATTTCTCGCATTAGCTGCGTTCAGTTCAATAGCTTTGCGATAATATGCTGTCGCTTCTTCTAACTTGCCTTGTTTTTTGAGCGCTTCGCCCAAATTTTGGTAAGCCTGCGGCAAATTAGGATTTAATTTTATGGCGCGATCGTAACAAGCGATCGCTTCGGGGAATTTTTCCTGCCGAAAAAAAGCGTCGCCCATATTCAAGTGTTCCCCGGGCGCTACTTTTTCCGGTTCCAAACTAAATGCTTGATACCAGCACTGCTGGGCTTCTTCCGGTTTGCTAATTTGTCCAAATACTTTTGCTAAATTCCGGTATACTCCCGCGAAATTCGGCTTAATCGCGATCGCCTTTTGATAAAATCCGATGGCCTCCTGCCATTTTTGCTGCTGCGCGCCCAGGCTACCCAAATTCGCGTATACTTCCGCAAAATTCGGTTCTATTTCAATCGCTTTAGCGTACCAGTGCCGTGCCTCCTCCATCCTGCCTTGAGCTTGCAGCGCGTTGCCCAAAGTCTTGTAAGCCGGTGCAAAATTGGGGTGAATCTTCAAAGCTTGCTCGCAGGATGCGATGGCTTCTTCTAATTTTCCTTGGGATAAGTATATTTCTCCCTGTTGGTTAAATTGAACCGCTGTTGATTCTGTATTCACTGTTAATGGCATATGGGCGGCGGCTCCAGAGGCAGGAATTAAATAGGGTAGTCAAAACGTTTCACAATTATACTCGGGTTTGACACTAACATTACCGGACTTGTTCCCCCAATTCTTAATTTTTTTGACTCCTGGTGCTGGCTAGAAACCGCGTTTCTCGGATATTTTTTTTGATTTGACTGCTAAATATGTAAGAATCAGCCTGGTTTCTGGCTGATTTGCGCGCCAGTGGCGACTTGTGTAGCTCCTGACGATCGCCCGTTTTGTAAAGTAAAGTAAACCATGCCGGTTCTTGCTTGTGCGAGGCTTTCTTGTGGACTGGGCAAGGGAGCCCGCCTAAAAAATATTACAAACGGCGCAAAATGTGCGAACCCACCCAAACGATAATAGCCTTTTTAGCAAAAAACGATCGCCCTTTTGGGAGAAAGCGATCGCCCTTTTTTTTTCAACAATTAGTTAACAACTATTAGCAATTACTAATCAAGCTGCTGCCTCTGCGTCTTCTTCTGCGTCTTCGGCTTCAGAACCTGCTTGAATTCCCAGCACCGTAACAACCACCTGATCTGGTTCGCCGAGAGCTACCACTCCCTCAGGCAAAACTAATTCGTGAATGTGCACCGCATCCCCTAGCTTTAAATTAGAAATATCTACTTCAATTGCTTCAGGAATGCTGTCAGGTTTGCACTTAACTGCCAGTTGCGTCAGCACGGTATCCAAGATGCCGCCTTCTAACTTGACGCCGACTGGTTCGCCGACAAAACGCAGTGACAATTCAACTTCCAGGCTGTCTTGAGTCGCCACGGAGAAAAAGCTCAGGTGGTAAGGATAGCCTTTCCAAGGATGAACTTGAACTTCCCGCAGCAAGGTTTTTCCGCTCCAAGAGAGGTCGGGAATGCTGAGGTCAATTAGGGTATTGTTGACTACGTGCTTTTTGAGCAGGTGTTCAACTGTTTTGGCTTTGATGGTAAGGGAAATAGATTCAGAGCCTTTGTGGCCGTAGAGGACGGCGGGAATCAATCCAGAGCGGCGGAGGGCGTTAGGTTTGCTGCCTTCTGCCCGCTTTTGACATTCTACTGCGAGTTCCATTTTATGACTTTCTGTTGATTGTTTTTACATTTTATCAAATTTATGCTACAGCGATCGAAGTTAATTAAATTCGCTGAATATTTGATAATAATTGGGAATTGGGAATTGCGAATTTGGCTATTCTCCGAATCTCTGCCTCTTCAACTCTCCCAATCTCCCCATCAATCTTTCCCAATCTAAACTCTCCAACCTAAAATGGTTTGGCGGGATGGCCGTCTGCTGAAAGCAAAGCGCGTTTCGGGCCGTGAATCGGGTCTTCTACAATAATAGTTTGGTCGCGGCTAGCACCGAGAGAAACAATTGCGATCGGCACTTCCATCAAGTCTGCCAAAAACTTTAGATAATCCAATGCTTGCGGCGGTAAATCTTCCAAATTCCGGCACTCTTCCGTAGACTGTTTCCAACCGGGAACGGTTTCGTAAATAGGTTTGCAGCGAGTAAATATCCGGGAACTTTTCGGGAAATCAACACAGCGTTCGCCGTCAATTTCGTAAGCAACGCAAACTTTAATTTCTTCTAATTCATCCAAAACATCTAGTTTGGTAATTGCCAGACAGTCAAGGCCGTTGATTCGGACTGCGTAGCGGCCGATTACCGCATCGAACCAACCGCAGCGGCGTTTTCTGCCCGTTGTCGTGCCGAATTCTGCACCTCTCTCGCCCAAAATTGCGCCTATTCCATCTACCATTTCGGTAGGGAAGGGGCCTTCTCCGACGCGGGTTGTATAAGCTTTTGCTACGCCAATTACGCGATCGATCGCTGTTGGCCCGACACCGGTTCCCACACAAGCGCCGCCTGCGATGGGATTGCTCGAAGTAACGTAAGGATAAGTGCCGTGGTCTAAGTCTAATAAAGTGCCTTGCGCGCCTTCAAACAGAATATTTTTCCGCTTGTGAAGTCCCTCATAAATCTTCAGGGAACTATCTACTACGTGCGGTCGCAAACGCTCGGCATAAACTCGATATTCATCAATTACATCTTGCGGATTTAAAGGCGGCAAATTGTAGAGTTTTTCGAGAAGGACATTTTTACAATTAATCGTCCATTCCAGTTGTTCTTGCAACCCTTCCAAGTCCATTAAATCGAGCATCCGAATGCCAGTACGTTCGGACTTGTCGGCGTAAGTAGGGCCAATGCCGCGTCCCGTCGTCCCGATTTTATAATTTCCCCGCTGGGTTTCCGATGCTACATCAATTAATCGATGATAGGGCATCGTTACGTGAGCAGTTTCCGAAATCATCAGCGAGGCCGTCGAAATATTCAGTGCCTCTAACTGATCTAACTCTGCAATTAAAACTTTGGGGTCAATGACCGTGCCGCAGCCGATGATACACTCTTTATCAGGGTAGAGAATCCCGGACGGAATTAAGTGCAGCTTGAAAGTCTGACCGTTAACTACCACGGTGTGACCCGCGTTGACGCCCCCTTGGTAGCGGACAACGATATCTGCGGATTTGCTGAGCAAATCGGTAATTTTGCCTTTTCCTTCATCGCCCCACTGGGCGCCGATCACAACTACGTTAGCCAAGGGTTTCTCGCGTTCAGTTCAGGTTGACACAATCTCCGATTATGTATGAATGCGTCCAAAATGTCAATCAATTTTAAATTTTAGATTTAGGATTTTAGATTTTAGAGGCTACGCCACGGATACATTGGTTCACAGGTCGATCGGCTAGGCAAATTAGTGAGAGCCGATCCACAGACGAGTCCGGGGGCAACAGACCCCATTGCTTTCGGTCAAATTAATTTTTGTTACAATCGAGAAAATTGAGGCTTTTTTGCCATGACTTTACACGCTGAGTTGCACCGCCATCTGGGTGGTTCTGTCGTTCCTAGGGTGCTGTGGCGGTATTTCGATCGCCACAATGCTGAGATGGTTAATCGATTTCAAGAATACTCGGAGTTTGAGGAGTTTTACACTCGTCCGCGCAATACTCTCAATGAGTATTTGGAACTGCACACGCTGGTAGAAAGCGTTCAAACTGTTGAGACTTTGCCTTATTTTATCTATCGGTTGATGCGGGGCGCTTACGTGTTTGAAAATCTGGCTTATTTGGAGTTGCGCTATACGCCTTATTTGCGGACTCCAGAACATTTGAATCAGTCAGAACGCATTGATTTGATGGCAGAAATTGTAAAGGTTGTGGGCAAGGCAAGTCAAATTAGCGATTGTCCGATTGTTACCAGCCAAATTTTGTGTATGCACTCGCGTTTGCCTTATGAAGTGAATCGGGCGATCGTCGATTTGGCCGCACAAATGGGAGAATATGTTTGCGCGATCGATATAGCTGGCGGCGATGATTGTATTGGCGAGCGTTTGGATGAGTTTGTCGGATTGTACCAGTACGCGAGGTCGATCGGTATCAAAACTACCGGCCACCTCTACGAAACTACCTCTGGCTGTTATCCGGAACTTTTGCCTTATCTGATGCGGATCGGTCACGGGATTCAAATTCCGTTAAAATATCCCGAACTGCTGCCAGAAGTCGCGCGCAGGGGTCAATGCTTGGAAGTTTGCCCAACTACCTATCTCAAAACGGGGACGTTGCAGGATATGCGCGAATTGAAGGTTGTGTTCGATCGATGTTTTGAAGCTGGTGTCGATATTGCCATTTGCACCGACAACGCGGGATTGCACAACGTGCGATTGCCTTTCGAGTACGAGAATTTGTTAACTTTGGATATCATTGATTTTCGGCAGTTGCAAGCGTGTCAAGAGGCCGCTTTCCGCCATGCTTTCGCGTGGCCCTACGGGGAGCGACCTGTGAAAATGCTGACGGGTTTGTTGCAACATGAGTCTGTGGAGGCGATCGTTAATTAAAGAATATCTATTTAATTAACCACAAAGGCGCGAAGGAAAAGAAACAAGAAGATAGGTAGATGTCTTCAGGCAAATACTCTACTTCAAAATGATAAAAACCTCTTTCTTCTCTTCCTTCGCGCTCTTTGCGTCTTCGCGGTTCGTTTAAAAGAGATATTTGTAAAATTATAATAAGCGTCGAGCGAGCGATACTCAGCCACAAGCTATAGTTTGGATGCAGAAGTATCAATATAAAAGGATAAAAAAACATGACAAATATGGACGCTTACTGGATGCCCTTCACTGCCAACCGACAGTTTAAAGCGAATCCGCGAATATTGGTTTCGGCAAAAGATATGCACTTTACAAGCGATGATAATCGGTCAATTTTAGATGGTACTGCGGGGCTGTGGTGCGTGAATGCAGGACACGCCCGCGAGACAATTGCCGAAGCAGTTAAACAGCAGGTTTTGCGTTTGGATTACTCTCCGGCTTTTCAGATGGGACATCCAGGTGCTTTTGAATTAGCGGAACGTTTGGTAAAGATGATTCCGGGCAATTTCGATCGCGTTTTCTTTACTAATTCGGGTTCGGAATCTGTAGAAACTGCTTTAAAAATTGCGATTGCTTATCACCGGGTGAAAGGTGAAGGAACTCGCCAAAGATTAATCGGTAGGGAACGCGGCTATCACGGCGTTGGTTTTGGTGGAATTTCTGTCGGCGGTATCGGTACAAACCGCAAGTTTTTTGGCAGTTTGCTGACGGGAGTGGATCATTTGCCTCACACTCACAGTCTCGAACACAATGCTTTCAGCCGCAAACAACCGGAATGGGGAGCGCATTTGGCGGATGAATTGGAGCGGATTGTCGCTTTGCACGATGCGTCTAATATTGCAGCGGTAATTGTCGAACCCGTCGCTGGTTCTACAGGTGTTTTGATTCCCCCGAAAGGTTATTTGGAGCGACTGCGGGCGATTTGCGACAAATACGGAATTCTGCTGATTTTTGATGAGGTAATTACCGGATTCGGGCGACTAGGCTCTAGTTTTGCAACGGAATATTTTGGGGTGGTTCCCGATATTGTGACGGCGGCGAAAGGGATAACTAACGGTACGGTGCCGATGGGGGCGGTTTTTGTCAAAGAAGGCATTTATGATGCTTTTATGAATGCTCCTGAAAATGCGATCGAGCTTTTTCACGGTTATACTTATTCTGGTCATCCTCTGGCTTGTGCGGCTGCTTTGGCGACGCTGGATATTTATGAGGAAGAAAGGTTATTTGAACGGGCCGATAAGATGGCAGATTATTGGGAGAATGCGGTGCATTCTTTGAAGGGGGTGCGGCACATAATTGATGTTCGGAATCTGGGACTTGTCGCTGGGATTGAGTTAGAATCTCTTGCTGGGAAGCCGGGGAAACGGGCTTTTGATTGTTTCTTGCAGTGCTATGAAAAAGGGTTGCTAATTCGCACGACGGGTGATATTATTGCTTTGTCGCCACCGTTGATTATTGAGAAGGAACATATCGATCGCATTGTGGAAATTTTGACAGGGGTTTTGCAGGAGATGGAGTGAGATTAAAATGAGATTTTCCACCATTCTCGCTTAACAGGCAAGATGCCTGTTCCACATTAACAGGCAAGATGCCTGTTCCACAAACAGTAAATTTCTTGTGGGGTGGGCATCCTGCCCGCCCATAAAATACAGCACTTCCGGCTGTTATGAGGTACAATAAGAAGAGATTCTAAAAATACATCAATGAAAGCATATTCAGTTGA
>NZ_JAUBUG010000191.1:0-1315 GCF_036705345.1 Microcoleus sp. B3-D2 | reverse complement strand
ATCACTAGTGTCCGGTTAAAATAGTTAACAGTTCTTTGAAAGCCTTGGTACATAAGGGTTACAGTCAAAAACAGGACGGTGACGATTTGAAATGACCTAAATCATAACTTACTGTAAATCAGCAAGTTTATGAATCATGGTAAATTCGTTTTTTCTCAAATTGTCTCTTTTATTCCTGCAAGAATATTTGATCGCTGTGTCAATACATTCCAGGGCGATAAATGGACCAAACATTTTACATGTTGGAACCAACTTTTGTGCATGATGTTTGGACAATTAAGTAATCGTGATAGCCTGCGTGATCTTCTTGTTTGTTTAAATGCCCATCAACCCAAACACTATCACTTGGGTTTTGGCAAAAGTATTTCAAGATCAAATTTGGCAGAATCAAATGAAAGAAGAGATTGTAAAATCTTTGAAACGTTTGCATATGAGATGATTGCGGAAGTTCAAAAAGTTGCTACTCCCGATAATGATTTTAATTTATCTATTAAAGGAAATGTCTATGCTTTTGATAGTACAACAATCGATCTATGTCTCAATGTATTTTGGTGGGCAACTTTTAGAAAGGCAAAAGCAGCGGTTAAGATGCATACCCTTTTGGATGTAAAAACATCAATTCCTGTTTTTGTTCATATTACTCCGGCCAGTGTGCATGATGTTCGTAGCCTTGATGAATTAATTTATGAAATTGGAGGCTACTACATTATGGACCGCGGATACATTGACTTTGAGCGATTATCGAAAATTGATCATCATGATGCTTTTTTTGTAATCAGAGCTAAAAATAATCTCCAGTTTACAAGAATCTCATCTAATAAAGCCGACAAGTCAATAGGTGTAATCTGTGATCAACAAATCACTCTTAAAGGATTTTATTCCAGCCAATTTTATGAAAAGAATTTGCGGAGAGTAAAATTTCATGATGCTGATCAAAATCGAACGTTTGTATTCTTATCAAATAATTTGGAATTGCCAGCAATCGAAATAGCGATGTTATACAAGTACCGATGGAAGATTGAACTGTTTTTTAAATGGATCAAACAGCATTTGAAAATCAAATCCTTTTGGGGCACATCAGAAAATGCAGTAAAAACTCAGATCTATATTGCGATCATCACATACACGCTTGTGGTAATTATCAAAGGAAAATTGAAACTGAAACAATCAACCTATGAAATACTTCAAATAATGAGTGTCTCATTGTTAGATAAAACACATTTGCCAAGCCTTTTTAATAACACTATATACCAAGATGTCAAAGAACAAAATCATATTCAATTGAAAATCAACCTAATTTAACCGGACACTAGTG